>JAYVUH010000534.1:0-2005 GCA_043788115.1 Burkholderiales bacterium | reverse complement strand
TCACTTCCCACAGGAGGGTGCGCAGTCCATCCGTTCGCACCTCAGATTTTATGGCGCGACTGGTAGTGGGGTCGTATTCCGGAGATGCCTTCGACGCATTGCCGACAGCGGCTTTTGCATCGGCAGCTGGCGGCGCTTGCGGCGGGTACTGCGGCTGCGCGGGAATCTGGGCAACCGCGCTCGCCGAGATGGTCAACCAAAGTACCGTGACGATTGCGTCGACGGCCCCGCGCCAAAAGCCATGGTTCGATCGGGGTAATTCACGTCGAAATGTCATTTTTCGGCTCAATAATGTCGCCAAAACCGGCAGACAGGTCAGCAGAGATTGCTAAACTAGAGAAGCTAAATTTTCGCTCAGAAATACACATAAAGGGGAAATGCCATGCATGCGAGTTTTGACCCATCCCATATAGGCAACCCCGCCACGCGGGTTGCCACATGTCTCACCGCAGCCGTGTTTCTAGTGTCCGGCATGCTATCCGGTGCCGTTGGCGCTCAGGAATGTAAGCATCGGGGCGATCTCGATCAGAACTACTGCGACGAAAACAAGGACTTGGTGGCCGATACGCCAAAAGACGCCAAGAAACTCAAAAACCCAAATACCATTGTGTTCACTTACACGCCGGTAGAAGACCCTGCGGTCTATAAGAAAGTTTTTCAGCCGTTTACCGAGAGTCTTGGCAAATGCATCGCCAAGAAAGTTGTGTTCTATCAGGTCAATTCCAATGCCGCCGAAATTGAGGCGATGCGCTCGGGTCGGCTGCATGTCGGCGGCTTCTCTACCGGCCCAACCGCATTCGCGGTAAACATCGCCGGTGCCGTACCTTTCGCCGTCAAGGGAACCGAGAAGGAATTTCAAGGCTACAATTTGCTGGTTGTGGTCAAGAAGTCGTCTCCGTTTATGAAACTGAGCGACTTGAAGGGCAAGAAGGTCGCACACACCTCGCCTTCGTCCAATTCTGGCCATATGGCACCCCTCGCGCTGTTTCCAACTGAGGGCCTGACACCCGACAAAGACTACAAGATATTGTTTTCCGGCAAGCACGACCAAAGCATCATGGGCGTGAACTCAGGTGATTACGATGGCGCTGCGGTTGCATCCGATGTTTACCACCGGATGGCCGCGCGCGGTCAGATCAAGGAAGACGATTTCCGCGTTATCTACCGCAGCCAGAAATTTCCAACATCGAGCTTTGCCTACGCGCACGATCTGGAACCCGAACTCGCCAAAAAGCTGGTCAAGTGTTTCTACGATTACCGCTTCACGCCGGAAATGCAAAAGGCCTTCGACGGCGCAGATCGCTTTTTCCCAGTGACGTTCCAGAAAGACTGGGAAGTGGTTCGTCAGGTGGCGTCCGGCTCTGGTGAAGCCTTCAACCGCTCGGCCTACGAGAAACAGACCGCCAAAGAGGCTGACGCTGCCAAGACCAAGAAGTAGCACCCGGTTGTGTGAGAAAACCTTTTCAAACTGGGTCAATGAGACTGCCCAAATTCACAACATTGCGCCCGCTGGCTTTGCTGTCGCTCGCGCTCCTAGTGACGAGTGTGCCCACCGCCGGACAGCAGGCTTGCGCGTATCGGGGCGATCTCGACGAGAACTACTGCGACCAAAATCGCGACCTCGTTGCCGATGCTCCCACTGACCCTGCCAAACGCAAGAATCCATCGACGCTGCTAATGAGCTACACGCCACAAGAAGACGCGCAGGCCTACGAGCGGCTGTGGCAGCCATTTGTAGAGCACATGTCAACTTGTAGCGGCAAGAAGACGCGTTTTTTTCAAGTCCATTCACCGGCAGCAACGGTTGAGGCGATGCGATCGGGCCGCATCAATTTGTCGACGCTATCCACGGGCGACACCCCGTTTGCGGTCAACATCGCCGGTGCGGTGCCCTACGCCATCCGTGGCGACGCGAAGGGACCGACCGGCTATCGACTAGTAGTTATCGTTAGGAACAGCAGCCCGATCAAGACCCTTAAGGACCTTGCCGGCAAGCGGGTGGCAC
>JAYVUH010000533.1:0-4861 GCA_043788115.1 Burkholderiales bacterium | reverse complement strand
CTCAATTTGTGCGTCCCAGCTGTCCGCTTGGAATGCAAGATACCAGTCACGGAACGCAGCCTGCTCTGCGGGCGTTAGCGCTTTGACTTCCGCTTCAAGTTTCTCGATTTTTCCCATCTCAGATTCCTTTCTTGCAATTCGCACGCATTGTTCGGCCACCAGGCCTTATTCGGCCGACGAATCTATTGCGGAAACTCTTCAAGGTAAAGCTCAGTGGCCTCGCGCAGGTTCGCCAGCGCCTCTTCGACGGTGTCCCCTTGCGTCGTGGTTCCCGTTTCTGGATTCAAAGCGACGAACCCACCGGCAGAATCAGGTGTCAGTACAGCTGTCAGTTGCATAGCGATCCTCCTTCTAACCCAACGGTTGGTACTGCATCGACGCATAGCGCCCATACGCATAGTGCTCAAGCTGCCGCTCTATATCATTAACGAGCGCAGATGCCCCAATGCGGAACAAATGCGGCTGCATCCATTCGTCGCCCAGCTCTTCTTTCATCAGAATCAACCACTCCAGCGCTTGCTTGGATGAGCGGATGCCACCGGCCGGTTTGAAGCCGACCTTGTGTCCCGTTTGCTCGTAATACTGGCGGATGGCACGCACCATCACGAGGGATCCGCCAATCGTCGCGTTGGTGGGTTCTTTTCCGGTGGAGGTTTTGATGAAGTCGCTGCCGGCTTGCATACACACAATCGAGGCGCGGCCGATGTTCTTCAGGGTGCCCAATTCCCCCGTGGCGATGATGGCTTTCATGTGCGCCGGGCCGCAAGCTTCACGGAAGGCTTTGACCTCGTCGTACAGGCCGCGCCAATTGCCAGCGAGTACGTGTTCGCGCGAGATAACGATATCGATTTCCGCCGCGCCATCCTTTACACTGGCTTTGATCTCGTCGATCTTCTGTGGAAACGGCGTGAGACCCGCGGGAAAACCGGTGGACACCGCGGCGACTGGAATGCCGGAACCTTCGAGCGCTTCGACGGCTGTTTTAACAAACGTGTGATACACGCACACCGCACCGGTTTGCAGCTTTATGTCAGCGAGACCGAGGTCGCGCATCAGTTCTGCGCGAATGGGTTGTTTGGCTTTAGCGCATAGGCGCTTCACCGTGCCGACGGTGTCGTCGCCGGACAGCGTAGTGAGGTCGATGGTTTTGACGGTGTGCAGCAGCCACGCGGCTTGCCAATCTTTCTTCACCGTGCGGCGGGTGCCCATGGTGGCCGCGCGGCGCTCGATAGCACTACGATTTACCCTTACGTCACGCACTGGTGCCTGATCAAATCGGGTGCCGGGATTACGGCCGTCGTCCGTTTGCGGATGTGCGGCACTAGCAGCAGCGGGCTTGAGTTGCGTGACTTTTGCCATTAGGAGAAACACCTATTTAACGAAAGTCAATTATACGCGTCGCGTCAAACCGGCAGCGAGGCGGCGACGGCGGCTGAGGTTACAAATTTTCACATTCATGCCGCTAAAATCAGCTAACCTATTGCTACTGCTTAGTACTGAAATAATTTCGGATGCAAAACGTGGATGGCGACATTGAAATGACTAAACGCACCTTGGTGCTCGCCGCTCTGGCGGTGCTCGCCGCCATGCCGCTGCTTTGGCTGAGCATTGATGCCGCTGCGGGTGAAAAGCTTCTTAAGCTGACCTCAACCAGCGCGTCGTCGCAAGTCGTTCACCGCTAGTCATCCATCGCTGGTCGTACGTGCCGTCACTCGGCGGATTCGTCGACGGCCTCGTCCGCAATCGACGCCATCGCAAGTTTGATCACCGCGTAGCTAAAGCCGCGGGCTTGCATATGCCGGATCTGTTTTGCGCGGTCCTCGGCCGTAACCGGCACGCCATGAAACTTTCGTTGTAGTACCTCTTGCGCGCGCGCCGCTTCGCCGTCTTTCATCGCGCTGACGGTCTCAGCCACGGCAGCTTTTGGTACGCCCTTTTGCATCAGGGTCTGCGCGATGCGCGATGCGCCGTATTTGTGGCCCAGGCGCCGCGCGGTGCTTTCTGCGTAGCGTGCTTCGTTCAGCCAGCCCTCGGCACCACACCACTCGACAGCGGTCGCAATATCCTCTGCGCTGAATCCCTTGGTCGCAAGCTTGCGCTCGAACTCAACACGACTCATGTCACGCATCGCCAGCAGACGCAGCGAGGTCGAGACGATTTCACGATTATCGGGCTTCGGTGTTTGGCTCAACTCAGGCTCCGAACATAAAAAAAGGGGCCGAATGACTTGCACACTGGAGTGACACAAGCGATTCGGCCCAACCATCGAACTACACTCGAAACATACTGCATGCCGCAGCGGCACTAAACACCACATCACGCCACGCCACGTCACGTCACATCGCACCGCATCGGTCGTGACGCGCAGCCCGGCGTCGGCTACTCCTCGACTTCCTCGCTCTCGTCGGAACCGCCGCCGGTGGCGTCAATGCCAACAGCAGCGCGGATCTTGGCTTCAATTTCCTGCGCCATCTCCGGATGCTCTTTCAGAAATTTGCGCGTGTTGTCTTTGCCCTGGCCGATTTTGTCGCCCTGATAGGCGTACCAAGCACCTGACTTGTCTACGATCTTGTGCACCACACCGAGTTCGATGATCTCGCCTTCGCGTGAAATGCCTTCGCCATAAAGAATGTCGAATTCAGCGGTGCGGAATGGCGGCGCCACCTTGTTTTTCACAACCTTGACGCGGGTTTCGGAACCAATCACTTCCTCGCCGTTCTTGATCGAGCCGATACGACGGATATCGATACGCACCGATGCATAGAACTTGAGTGCATTGCCGCCGGTGGTGGTCTCGGGGCTGCCGAACATCACACCGATCTTCATGCGGATCTGGTTGATAAAGATCACCAGCGTATTGGAACGCTTGATGTTGGCGGTCAGTTTGCGTAGCGCTTGCGACATCAGGCGCGCTTGCAGGCCGGGCAACTGGTCGCCCATTTCGCCTTCAATCTCAGCGCGTGGCGTAAGTGCCGCCACCGAGTCGATGACCACAATATCGACACCACCCGAACGCACCAGCATGTCGGCGATTTCGAGCGCCTGCTCGCCGTTATCCGGCTGCGAGATCAGCAGGTCGTTGATATTGACACCGAGTTTTTCCGCGTAGGCCGGGTCGAGTGCGTGTTCGGCGTCGATAAATGCCGCAGTGCCGCCCGTCTTTTGCATTTCCGCAATCACTTGCAGCGTGAGCGTGGTTTTGCCGGATGATTCCGGCCCGTAGATTTCCACCACGCGGCCGCGCGGCAAGCCGCCGATGCCGAGTGCAATATCCAGCCCGAGCGAGCCTGTCGAGACCGGAATGATGTCCGGAATGGCATTGCCCTCGCCCATCTTCATGATGGAGCCCTTGCCGAATTGCTTCTCGATTTGGGATAGCGCCGCGGCGAGTGCTTTTGATTTGTTTTCGTCCATAAAAGGCTCTTTCATCATGTTCATAGCTTACCTCCAGTCAGGGTTTTCGGATGCACGACACTGTAGTCAAACACGTGTCAAACACGTCGCGCGGGGTTGTATGAAAATACAGTCTGTATTTCCGTACAGTACCGGACTGGAAAGCCGATTGCAAGGATTTTTTGATTATGGCCGACTGAATACCGACCTGGGGAAGGTCAGCGACGAACCGGACGGCGACTACGCGAGATTATGCAGTAGCTTGCTCAGGGCGTGCGCAACCGTCTGTTGGCGCACCGCTTCCCGATCCCCAGAAAAGTGGCAAACCTCTGAAATGATTGATTTTTTTGGAAACTTCCAAGCAAACCAGACGGTACCGACTGGTTTGTCAGGCAAGCCGCCGTCGGGGCCGGCGATGCCGGTAACCGCTACCGCGACTTGCCCGCGTGAACGGGCGATAGCACCCTCCACCATCTGCCGTGCCACCTCCTCTGACACGGCCCCGAAGTCGAGCAATGTTTCACGCCGCACACCGAGCAAGTCCGCCTTGGATTCGTACGAGTAGGTCACAAATCCGCGATCGAACCAACCGGACGCGCCGGGCACACGAGTCACCGCTTCGGCGATACCACCACCGGTACAAGATTCGGCCGTGGTGAGCGTGAGCCCGTGGAGTTTGAGCGCAAGACCCAAACGAGACGCAAGATCGTCGATAGCGTTGATTTCTGAATTCATGAGCCGAAGAATGAGGTTGAGCGGATGCGATGCCAATAAGAGTATGCCGGAACAAAACCGGCTTTTTGGTAGACGCTCAACGCGACAGGGTTATCGGCTTCGACTTGCAGGAAGGCGGTGTGTGCGCCGCGTGCCAAGCCCCAATGCGATAGCGCCGCGATGATCCGGCGCGCATAACCGCGACCGCGATGGGCCGCTTGCGTGTGCATGCTAAAAATACCCATGTGGCTGTCTTCGATGCGCGCCAGGCCGATCGCTGCGGGCTCGCCGCCAATCTTCAACATCAGGAAGCGCTGATCACCCTGCCACCGTTGCTGCCGATGCAATTCGACGCCCGCCTTAACGGGATCCATGTGCTTGAGGGTATGCAGCAAGCGCGTGCCAACGTCGAGCGACACTGGCTCGATCCCGGCATTGTCCACGTCGTCTATCCCGCCCAGCGTCGTCAGGGCGCACGTCATGAAGTGACAATCGACCTGGCGGGTATAGCCCATCGACTCAAGTCGGGCATCCATGCCCGGCGGCGAGAGTTGATGCGTCATGCGAAACACGCGCTCTTGCTTGCGCGCCTCGAACCATTGCTCGATCGCGACGATGGTGGTGTCCAGCGGGTCTGACGATGGGGCGAGGCATGTTGCACTGTTGGAGCGGCGCGTGTCAGTGCCCGATGCACGCAATCGCCAGCCGTCGATGGTGGCTTCTTCCATTGCGGGCGCGGTATTGAGTGTCAGCG
>JAYVUH010000532.1:0-8043 GCA_043788115.1 Burkholderiales bacterium | reverse complement strand
CCGGACTGGTTCGCCAATCACAACAAGGTCGACAAGGCGCTCAAGGCGCACCACGCGCACGGCACGGGCGGCGCAGCGCGTTGCGTGCAGCTGCGCGGCGAATATTTGTTCGTGGCTGAAGGTGCGGGTGGTTTCCGCGTCTACGACGTCGCCTCAATCGCCAATAAAGGTGTGTCGCAACGGATCATCACCGCGCCCTACTCGCCGCTTGGTCAGCGCACCCATGTCGCGTCAACCAACGCGACCTGCATGGCGCTGCCGACCAACCAACCCATCGCGCCCCAACGTAACACCGGCACGCTGATGCGCGAGACCAATCAAGAGCAGGCCTTCCATCCGATGTATCACTATGCGTTCGTGGTGGACGCCGTCGAGGGATTGATCGTGGTGAATGTCGATACGCTGGCTGACGGCGAGCCGCGCAACAACTTCCTGCAGCGTGCCACGACTTGGAATGATGGCAATGTCCTCAAAGGCGCGCGCCACATCACCCTCGGCGGCCACTACGCCTACATTGCCACCGACGCAGGCTTGGTGGTGTTGAATCTCAACGATCCCCTGAAGCCCGTCGTTGCCGCCAGACTAGCGCTCACCGATATGCGTGCATCGGCGCTACAGTTCCGCTATTTGTTCGCCACCACTGCCAAAGGGCTAGAGGTGATCGATGTCACCCAACCGGCCAAGCCGGTGCCAAAGGCAACCATGCCGCTCGCTGATGCTCGTCGTGTGTACGTGGCACGCACGTATGCCTACGTCGCTGCCGGCAAGGACGGGTTGGTGATTGTTGACGTTGAAAAGCCCGAAGCGCCGCGCGCCTACCTGACCTTCAATGCCGATGGCCGTCTCAACGACGCTGAGGATGTCATTGTCGCATCGACGAATGCCTCGCTGTACGCCTATGTTGCCGACGGCGTCAATGGCCTCAAAGTGATTCAACTCACATCGCCTGATTCACAGCCGAAGTTCTACGGCTTCTCGCCGGAGCCAAAGCCCGAGCTAATCGCCTGGCGCAAGACTGACTCCCCGGCGCTGGCGCTATCAAAGGGACTCGATCGTGATCGCGCGGTGGACGAAACCGGCGGACAGATCGCGGTGTTCGGCCGTATCGGCTCGCGTCCGTTCAGCCAGACTGAAATGGATAAGTTGTATCGAACGCCACAGGGGGGCGTATGGACGGTGAGCGATGCCATCGAACAGGGCAAGTTCGTGCCACTCAAGGCAATCATCAACGCGACCAGCCACCACCCGCAGGGAGTGCGCCCGTGATGGATCTGCAACGCGCAGTCCTCGCTGGAATGCTGAATGCGGCTGGTGCGCTGATCGCATTTGGTGCGGCCGCATTTATTGCGTCAGACATCGCGGCGCAGCCGCTGCCCTATGAGTCGCCGCACAAGACCGAAGGCGCGGCCACCTGTGCATCCTCACTGTGCCACGGCGCAATCAAGCCGTGGGAAGGCTCCGCCGTTTTGCAGAATGAATACGTCACCTGGAGCCGGCTCGACAAGCACGCGCGGGCCTACAACGTGCTGTTCAACGAAAAATCTGTGCGCATCGCGAAAAATCTTGGCCTCAAAGACGGCGCGCACCAAGCCAAAATCTGCATCGACTGCCACGGCCACAACGTCCCAGCTGAGCGGCATGGCGAGAAGTTCACCCTCGCCGACAACATCACTTGCGAATCCTGCCACGGTCCTGCCGAGCGCTGGATTCGCTCGCACGTCGCACCCAACGCCACCCACGCCGCCAGTGTGGCTGACGGCCTTTACCCGACAAGCGACGCCACCGCACGCGCGAAACTGTGCCTGAGTTGCCACTTCGGTAACAAAGACAAGTTCGTCACCCACCGCATCATGGGTGCCGGGCATCCGCGCATGAGCTTTGAACTGGACAGCTTCACCGAGATGGCACCGAAGCACTTCGTCGTAAACCGCGACTATGGCGAGCGCAAGCGCGTCTGGGACAGCGTCAAGGTGTGGGTGATCGGCCAGGCGCTGATGGTAGGCGAGACCATGGCGTGGTTGACTGACGACAAGCGTGGACGCGACGGCTTGTTTCCGGAATTGGTCCTGTTCGACTGCCACGCCTGCCACCGTCCGATGGCCGAGGCCCGGCTGCAGGCCAAGACACCGCTCGGTGCCGCTGCAACACCCGGAGTAGTGAGGCTCAACGATGCCAATATGCTGATGCTGCGGTCGATCGCGCGCGCCATCGACCCGGCGCTCGGCGAGCGCGTTGCCAACGCGACAGTGGCGCTGCATCGCGCCATCGCGGGTGACGGCGAATTTCTGAAGGCGGCGGGCGAACTCAAGTCGATGGCAACCAGCGTGGCACAGCGGGCGCAATCGCTCAGCGTTGACGCCAAACTGTTGCAAGCCATCGCGGTCGGGCTCGCCGACGACGGCGCCGCTGGCGTTTACCGAGACTACGCCGCTGCTGAACAAGCGGTGATGGCGCTCTCGTCGATCGGGCGCTTCATGACACGGCAGGGGATGCTGAAGTCGGGCACCGCGTTCGACAAACAATGGCATCGGTTGAACGAAACGCTCCGCGACGACGAAAAATTCAAGCCGCAGGAATTCATGTCACGTATGCGCGATTTGCGCACCACACTGCCGAGCCAAACTTCGGGGAAACCAAATGGAACGCTTTGAGATCGCGATCATCGGATCCGGCCCTGCCGGCCTCTCGGCGGCAGGGCACGCCGCCGAGCTAAAGACTCCGCACATTCTGCTGGAAGCAGAAAAGCAACCGGCGCACACCATCTTCAAGTATCAAAAGGGCAAGCACGTAATGGCGGAACCGAACGTGTTGCCGTTGCGCAGCCCGATGAGCTTTGCGGCCGGCACACGCGAGAAGATCCTCGGCACTTGGGATTCGGAACTGAAGAAGTACGGTGTGAATATCCGCTATCAAAGCGAGGTCGCCGCCATCACCGGCAGCAAAGGCGCCTTCGTGATCAAGCTCACTAATGGCAGCGCCGTTGAGGCCGGCACCGTGGTGCTTTCCATCGGCGTCCAGGGCAACCTGCGCAAGCTCGGTGCGCCAGGCGAAGACCTCGACATGGTGCAGTATCAGCTTGACGACCCCGACGAATTTCAGGGCGAGACCATAATTGTGGTCGGCGCCGGCGATGCGGCGATCGAGAATGCCCTCGCGCTGGCTCGGCAAAACCGCGTGGTGATGATCAACCGCAACGAAGAATTCACGCGTTGCAAGGAAGACAATCTCGACGCCGTGTTGTCGGCGATCAATGACGGCCGCGTCGAATGCCGGTTTGGAACGCGCGTCGAGCGCGTTGAAATGGACGAACTGGCGGAGGTCAATGGCGGACCACCCGCGCGCTTTGTCGCAAAAACACCGGAGGGCGTCGAGTCGATCGCCTGCCACCGCGTGATCGCTAGGCTCGGTGCCACGCCGCCGCGCAAGTTAGTGGAGAGCTTCGGCGTGCAATTCCCGAACGCGGATCCAGCCGCCGTGCCGCAACTGTCGGCACAGTACGAATCCAACGTGCCCGGCATCTATGTTGTCGGCGCGCTCGGCGGCTATCCTCTGATCAAGCAGGCGATGAACCAAGGCTACGAAGTGATTGAGTACGCTCTCGGGCGCCATGTTGAGCCCGCCGATGAGCCGCTGCTGAAGGCAAAGTTTGCCCGCTATCGCGGGCTGCATGACGTCAGCGAGGGCCTCTCCCGGATTCGTGAGAACGTGCCCTTGTTGTCGGCGCTGACGACGCTGCAGCTGCGCGAGTTCTTGATCGACAGCGATATCCTGACGCCCGCTCCGGGTGAGGCGATCTTCCAGAAGAACGACTACACCAATACTTTTTTTTCTATTGTCGAAGGCGGGGTCGGCATCGAAGTGGCGGGCAAAGATGGCAAGCCGGTTCAAGTGATGCTCAACAAAGGGCAGTTTTTTGGTGAGATGGGGTTGATCTCTGGTCGGCGCCGCACCGCCACCGCCATCGCCGGTGAACACTGCGTATTGATCGAGACCCCGCGCCGATCCATGCTCAAACTGCTCGCCTCGGTCGAAGCGGTCCGCAAAACACTCGATGAGGTGTCGCTCAAGCGCGCGGTACGACAGTATCTGCAAGCGCAGATCGCCGACGAGGAAGTTGACTACCTCGTCGAAGGGGCGGTGATCAAAAAGTACGCAGCCAACGACGTTGTGTTTCGCGAGGGCGACAAGGCCGACGGGCTCTATATGATCCGCCGCGGCTCGGTGACCGTGTCGCGCGCCATCGCCGGCAAAGAAATCGTCATGTCTTACGTGGCGGCTGGAAACTATGTGGGCGAAATGGCGTTGATGTCCGATGCGCCGCGTTCGGCAACGGTCAAGGCAGCGGTGGCGACTGAGTGCCTAATGCTCGAGGCCAAGCGCTTCGTCGAGGTTGTCGCACGCAACACGTCGATGCGCGGCGGTGTCGATGCGCGCTTGATGCAACGCATGTCGGTCAACAACATGATGGAGTCCAAAGCCGACTCGGGCAACCTCATTTCATTCCTGATGCAGCAAGGCTTGGGCGAGGCCACCGACGTGTTGTTGATCGATGAGTCGATCTGTACGCGATGCAATAACTGCGAAAAGGCCTGTGCCGAAACGCACGACGGCACCTCGCGCTTGGACCGCGAAGCCGGCCCGACCTATGCGCAAATCCACGTGCCCACCTCCTGTCGGCATTGCGAGCACCCGCACTGCATGAAGGAGTGCCCGCCCGATGCGATCCATCGGTCGCAAAACGGCGAAGTATTCATTACCGACGCATGTATCGGTTGCGGCAAGTGCGAGAAGAACTGTCCTTACGGCGTGATCCAACTCGCCCCGGTGGTTCCGCAAAAAACCAAGCCGACGGTGCTGTCGTGGTTGCTGTTCGGCCTCGGTGCCGAGCCGGGCACCTCAAACGGCACCTACGACGAGAACGCGCCGAAGAAAGCGGTGAAATGCGACATGTGCAAGGGTCAGAGCGGTGGCCCGGCCTGCGTCCGCTCGTGCCCGACTGGCGCGGCACTGCGCGTCTCGCCGGAGAAGTTTCTTGACTACATCGGTTAGGGAGCGGGCCGCCTTGACACGTCTGCCAACACCAGGCCGTCTGCGATCAGCGCCGTCCCATGGCCACAAGAACGCGCGGCCAACACTGGCGACTTGCCGAAAAATCAACAACTTAGCCCTGTTTGTTGCGCATCCAATCTGCCGTATTCGCGAAAGAGGCCATCAGCCGCTCGCGCATTCCCGCCTCAACCGCCACGGCTTCCATGGCACCCGCCATGCACGCCAACCATTGATCGCGCTCAGATTCCCCAATGGAAAAGGGCAAATGGCGTGCCCGTAGCTGCGGGTGGCCGAACGCATCTGTGTAGAGCGGCGGGCCGCCCAACCAACCAGACAGAAACATGAACAACTTGTCCCGGGAGGCGGCCAGCGACTGCGGGTGCAACTTGCGAATGCCGAAAAAGTCCGGATCGGCGTCCATCTGGTCGTAGAACGCGTCAACCAGACCACGCACAACCGCTCCGCCGCCTAGTTGGTCGTATGGCGTTATGGTGTGGTCGACTGATGCTGCCGAGTGGTTGTCAATGTTCATGGCCAAATTTTAGTCGGCACGCCCCTATAATTTGCCCACAATGAAAAGATATTTAGCACTCAAGGTTGACGTCGATACGTTAAAGGGCACCAAGCAAGGCGTGCCACAGCTACTCGACCTGTTTAAGAAGCATCAAGTCGGCGCCACGTTTCTGTTCAGCCTCGGCCCGGACCACACCGGCCGCGCCATTAAGCGCGTGTTTCGCAAAGGCTTCTTTGCCAAGGTGAAGCGCACGTCGGTGGTCTCGCACTACGGCTTTCCGACGCTTCTTTATGGCACCGCTCTACCCGGCCCAGATATCGGCAAGCGCTGTGCCGACATCCTCAGGCGAACGCGCGATGACGGATTCGAAGTCGGTATTCATTGCTGGGATCACGTGCGCTGGCAAGACGGCATACAAGGTGCCTCGGCCGAATGGACACGCACCGAAATGGAACGCGCGCAGAACCGCTTTTGCGACATCTTTAAGGCACCGTCCAAAACTCACGGCGCGGCTGGCTGGCAGATGAATACGCATGCGCTGCGCTTGACGCAATCGATGGGCTTCGAGTACGCCTCCGACGGACGCGCCCAAACGGGTGTGGGTGTTCCGCACTATCCGGTGGTAAACGCGGAGATTATCGATTGCCCGCAATTGCCGACCACTCTGCCGACGCTGGATGAACTCATCGGCTTGAATGGTGTGACGGAAGCCAACGCACACGAGAGCCTGCTTGCCCTCACAGCCGAAAGTGCTTCGAACAGCGCGTCGGTACTGGGGTTTGCTGCCCCGCCTCACGTTTTCACCATGCACGCTGAGCTGGAAGGCATGCGACTTCTGCCGGTGCTTGACGCACTCATTACCGGTTGGAAGGCGCAGGGCTACGAATTGGTATCGACCCAGCTGATCGCCGGTCAGCTCGCGCGCCAGCACCTACCCTACTTTGTCGCCGAGCAGGGCGTAATTGATGGCCGTACTGGAACGCTACTGATGCAAGGCAAACCGTTCCTGCCGGAGCGTATCGCCACGGCCGAGGTAACGTAGCACGTCGGTCATTATTGGCGGTCATACTTTTTGCATCGCTTTCGTCAACACACGCAACAGGAGCACCATGAGCACAATCATCCCCGACTTTGAAGTCGCCGCCAGCGGCAACCAGCGTTTCGCTTCGGCCGCATTTAAAGGACATCCATACGTCGTCTATTTCTACCCAAAAGACGACACGCCCGGCTGCACCATCGAGGGATCGCAATTCCGCGACCTGCACAATGAATTCAAGAAAGCCGGCTACATGGTGTTCGGCGTCTCCCGCGATACCGTCGCCAGCCACGATAAGTTCAAGGCCAAGATGAACTTCCCCTTCGATCTGCTTTCCGACAAGGACGAGGTGATGTGCAAGCTGTTCGACGTCATCAAGGAAAAGAATATGTACGGCAAGAAGGTGTTCGGCATCGAGCGCTCGACCTTTATCATGGGCCGTCGCGGCGAGATTGTCCGTGAATGGCGCGGGGTCAAGGTTGATGGGCACGCTACGGAAGTCCTCGCTGCGGTCCAGAGCATCGGTTAGCGCCCTGTTGCAAGGCACCTCCACGCCAGAATACGGCGTTTAACACCGAGCAAAAACTTGTGATAGTCTGACATTAACTGTAACCGCTTCGAAGAACCATTGCGCCGACGCGCCGAGTACCGACCGATTTGAACGACCGTGATTTGAACGACCGTATATCCCCGATTTACCCGACGCCCTTGTGAGTGAGACGCTCATGAGGGCGTTTCACTGTTGAAGTTGTTGTTTTGTCGTTTGATTTTTTTCTGTCGTAGTCAAACCTGAGAAAGGCCCACCTCTTGGCTCCAAAACCTGGCAACGCAAAACGCGCCCCTGCAGGATCCTCGGATAAAAACACCAAGATCTTCGTGCTCGACACGAACGTGCTGATGCACGATCCGACCTCCATCTTCCGATTCGAAGAACACGACGTGTATCTGCCGATGATCACGCTCGAGGAACTGGACAACAACAAGAAGGGTATGACGGAAGTCGCTCGTAATGCGCGGCAGGCGTCGCGTTTTCTCGACGAAATTGTGACAGGCCAGGAAGGCGACATTGATAGCGGGATCAGCCTCAAAGGCCACCGCAATGGCGAAGGAACCGGACGCCTGATGCTGCAGACGCGACCTGTGTCGATCGAGTTTCCGACCGCGCTGCCGGATAGTGGCAAGGCCGACAATCAAATCATCGCCGTCGCGCTCGACCTGCAACATCACAATCCGAAGCGCAGCGTGGTGCTGGTGTCCAAAGACATCAATATGCGCATTAAGGCGCGCGCTATCGGCGTCGCCTCAGAGGACTACTTTAACGACAAGGTGCTTGAAGATACCGACCTGCTGTTCACCGGTATGCGTGAGTTGCCCAAGGATTTTTGGGACAAGCACGGCAAGGACATGGAGTCGTGGCAAGAGCATGGCCGCACGCTATATCGCA
>JAYVUH010000531.1:0-2227 GCA_043788115.1 Burkholderiales bacterium | reverse complement strand
CGTTTGAGGTGTGGGTGAACGGTGCCGAACAACCGCGTGGTTTGGGGGCGCTAGCCAAAACGCTTTCGATGGATATGCGCGCCAATGACGCCGCGTGGCTGCAACTCAAACTCGATGTGCTTGCGACTGTGGCCGAGGAGCGCGCCTTTGAAATGCCGTTCCCGCCGCACGGTCAGATGCGCATGTTCCCTGGGGTCGTAGCGGCTACCGCTGCGGTGATTCGCTGGCGCTGCGACATGCTCGAGGCGCTGCCGGATAAAGAACACGTTACACCGACTCCGGTAATGGACGCGCTGTTCAGTCGTGAGGAGCCCGAAACCGGTGTATCAGGCACGTTGGCCTGGACGGTCGACATCGACAACCCGGTGGCGGGCGAACGCTTCTCACTGACACTGAAGGAGGTCACTCTGCCCGATGGCGAAGGCGGCGTGACGACCCGACCCTGCGCGCTCGGCCTTTCCGGCAATTACCCGCGCGCGCTCGATGGCGTAGCGCGACTGTTGTCGCTCGACATGCGCGTGATCGATCCGGCGTGGATCGGCATGAAGTTGCGCAAACTGCTCAACTATGCCGAACCGCTAGGACAGTTCATGGCCTTCGTGCCGGGCCTGCTGCATGGTGAGCGCAGGCAGCAAATGTGGCCGTCTACTGTGGCCTACATGGCGCGCCTCATCATTCATCGTTATGCGATGCTGGGCATTCTCGATGAAGCGGGACTACCGGTACATGACATGGGAGTGCTCAACACGCCGGACGCGACGGGCGCGGTGCAGACGATGCCGGGCAAGCGCTGCCCCGAGTGCGGCAATCCAACCATGATCCATCGTGACGGCTGTGATTTCTGCACGGCTTGTGGCTACGTGGGGCAATGCGGATGACTGTTACCGTGCGAACAAGTCCCCGGAGCGCGGGTGCCGACGCTGAAAGCGCACTATGAAGTTTGACATCGCGGTGATCGGCGGTGGCCCTGCGGGATTGTGCTTCGCCGACGCGCTTGCTAAAACCGCGCAAAGAGTTTTGGTGATCGAAACTCAGGAGCACGATGCGATTGCAAACCCCGCCTTTGACGGGCGTGAAATTGCGCTGACCCACCGATCCAAAGCCATCATGGAGAAGCTCGGGCTCTGGCGACAGATCGCACCCGAAGCGATTTCGCCGCTACGCGACGCGAAGGTACTCAACGGCGCGGCTTTGCACGGAATGACCATTGAGCGCGGCCATGGGAAAAAAGCCGAACTCGGCTATCTGGTCTCCAACCATCACATTCGCAAGGCAGCGTTCGACGTGGCGACAACGCTTCCGAATGTTACGTTGCGCGCGGGCGTCAAAGTGACTGAGCTAAACACCAGCGCCACTGGCGGAAACGTCACGCTGAGTGACGGTTCGTCAATTGCGTGTTCGTTGATCGTGGCAGCCGATAGCAGGTATTCCATGGCTCGCAGAGCGATGGGCATTGCCGCAAAAATGCATGACTATGGCAAGCAGATGATGGTCTGCGTGATGGAACACGATGAGCCGCACAACCACGTCGCGTGGGAGTGGTTTGACTATGGCCAGACACTGGCGCTGTTGCCGATGAACGGTGGCCGCTCATCAATCGTGAGCACGCTCCCGGAAAACGATATCCAACGTCTTCTCGCACTGGATCCCGCTTTGTTTAATTCCGAATTGGCGCAGCGATTCGGATACCGCCTGGGGAACATGCGTCTCGTGAGTACACGACACGCATATCCGTTGGTCGCGGTCTACGCCAACCGATTTGTCACGCAGCGATTTGCGTTGATCGGCGACGCAGCGGTTGGAATGCACCCCGTTACCGCGCACGGCTTCAACTTCGGTTTGCGCAGTGCCGATGCGTTAGCGCAGGGCATCATTGCCCAGGTAAATCGCAACGCCGACATCGCGGACGCCGACATGCTCGCAACCTATGAGCGCGACCACAAGCGCGCGACGTTACCGTTGTTCATCGCGACGCACGCCCTCGCCAAACTCTACACCGACGACTCAAGGCCCGCACGCCGCATACGCGACTTCTGCCTTGCCGTTGGGCAACGCCTGCCGCCATTCAAGCGACTTGTCGCGGCAAGCCTGACAGGTGCCCGATGAGCGTTACTGCAGCGGCACTGGAGCGACGACAAACGCTGGGCGAAGAAATCGCCAACAGCGTCAGCCACGGCCTGGGCTTGCTTCTCGCAATCGTTGGGCTGCCGTTCCTGGTCGTCAATGC
>JAYVUH010000530.1:0-7811 GCA_043788115.1 Burkholderiales bacterium | reverse complement strand
TGACCCCCAACACCAACACGCCAGCTGACCTTTTGCCCGTCTGTGCAGGCAACTGGGCGGCAAACAGAGGATCTGCAACCGGCATTACGGTGGGCGTCTGCATTTCTCGCAACGCGACTTCAATTTGGTGGGGCGTGATTTCATTACGGCCAATCGCCGCACAACACTCGTCGACGTCCTTATGTCCAAGCGCGAGGCTGATTTTTTCTAACGCGATGGCGGTGGCACCGGCGCGCGCGAGTTCTTTTTCCAGCGCCTGGCGGCCATGCGCCTTATCGACCTCAAAGTATTCCTGCCGAAACCACGCGCGCACTTTTGACTGGCCGCGATTGCTGACCAAAAACCCCAACTGCGGATTGAGCCAATCGCGGGAGGGGCCGCCAACCTTGGCCGCCAAAATATCGACCATTTGCGCGTTCTGCAGCTTGGTGGAAAGCGGCACGATGTGGCCGTCGATCTTCGCGCCGCGGCAGCGGTGACCCAGATCGGTATGCACGTGGTACGCAAAATCGACCGGCGTGGAGCCGGCGGGCAAATCGATCACGCGACCTTGCGGTGTAAATACATAAACGGTGTCGTTGAACAGACCTTGCTTGACCGCGTCGGAAAATCCCGAATCACCAACCAACTCACGATTCCACTCCAGCACCTGCCGCAGCCAAGCGATCTTAGACTCGAACTTTTTGTCGGCGCTGGATTTACCCTTACCGCCTTCCTTCGAATTTTCCTTATACCGCCAATGCGCGGCCACGCCGTGCTCAGAAGCGAGGTGCATGGTGTGGGTGCGGACCTGCACCTCCAACGTCTTGCCATCGGGGCCGATGACAGCGGTATGCAACGATTGATAGTTGTTCGCCTTCGGCTGGGCGATGTAGTCGTCGAACTCGCCGGCGATGGGCTGCCAATGGTCGTGCACAAAACCCAGCACCGCGTAACAATCAGCAACGGAATCGACCAGCACGCGCACGGCGCGAACATCGTAGAGCTTCTCAAAAGGCAGATTTTTTGCCTGCATCTTGCGGTGAATCGACCAGATATGCTTTGGCCGCCCCGCAACTTGGCCGTGGATGCCGAGACCGGCCATGTCGGTTTTGAGCTGGGCGACGACGGTAGCGATGTAGGCCTCACGCTCGCCGCGCTTACCATCCAAATAGCTGGCGATGTTCTTGTAGAGCTCGGGCTCCAGAAAGCGAAAACTGAGGTCTTCGAGCTCCCATTTGATCTGGAACACGCCGAGCCGGTTGGCTAGCGGCGCGAACAGCTCGCGCGTGGTCACGGCGGCAGCGCGACGAACGGCCTCATCGGCTTTGGTAATCGACCGCAGGTAAACGGCGCGCTCCGCCAGTTTGATCAGAATGACCCGCACGTCGTCGGCCATTGCCAACAACATCTTGCGCAGCGACTCCGTGGCCGCCATGTCGTTGGCGCGACCGGACAGCGTTTCGATCTTGCCGGCGCGCGCCAAGCCACGTACCAACATCACCACCTCTTCGCCAAAGGCGCTGGTCCAGAGCTCGTAGTCACGATCCTTCTCGACAATCGATAGTGCCAGCACGGCAGCCACCACGGTGGCGTCGTCAACATCGATATCGAGCAGCACCCCCGCCACATCCATGGCGCGCTGCACCAGATTGAGGCGCTCGGCCGCCTTACCCGAGGCCATAACAAAGTCAACCGCCTTCTCGACAACGCTCGCGTCATCTGCCGCGTAGGCATGGCGCGCGCGCGCCACCACAGCTTCGGCGGCGGTGGCAACGGTATCGTCAGCAATGGCAAGCAGTTCGGGCATCTTCAAAGGCAATGGCAGGGCAATTACAGGACAACTTAGGGCCGCATCAGGGGAAAAGCACGGGGCAAAAAACACGGCCAATGCAGAGCTACCACGGGCAAACGCGATAGGAGAATAGTGCCATTTTACGGTACCATGAGTGTGGCATTCTCTCTATGCACAACTTGCCAACTACTCAGGCACGCCGGTTGCTTGGTTTAACGTCACTTTCGCATCTCGAAAAACAAAGTCTTCCATGGCGCTCAAACCATTCTTTAACGAAATGTACGATGCCGATGGCGGCGTACGTCCCCACTACGCCGCCTTTGCCGACTGGCTGAAGAACACACCACCCGAGAAGATCGCGCAGAACCGGCAGGCGGCCGACCTCATGTTCCATCGCGTCGGCATCACCTTCGCGGTTTACGGCGAGACCACCGGGGCGGAGCGATTGATACCGTTCGATCTGGTGCCGCATGTCATTCCGGGCAAAGACTGGGAGCTGGTTTCGCGCGGTCTCACGCAACGTGTAACGGCGCTTAACGCGTTCTTGCACGATGTCTATCACGACATGAATATCCTCAAGGCGGGCAAAATTCCGGCGGACAAGGTGTTGGAAAACTCGCAATATCGCAAAGAAATGGTCGGCATTACGGTGCCCGGCGGCATCTACGCCCATGTGGCGGGCATCGATCTGGTCAAGGACGCCGACGGCGAGTACTACGTGCTGGAAGACAATCTGCGCACGCCTTCCGGTGTTTCGTACTTGCTCGAAAACCGCAAAATGATGATGCGCCTGTTCCCGGAACTGTTTGCCGCGCAACGCATCCGTCCAGTCGATCACTACCCTGACCTGCTACTCGAAACACTGCGCAACGCCGCACCAATCGGCGTAGACAACCCCACCATCGTGCTAATGACGCCGGGACATTTCAACTCGGCCTATTTTGAACACGCCTTCCTCGCCCAGCAGATGGGTATCGAACTGGTCGAGGGCGTTGACTTGTTTGTCGCCGATAACACCGTGTTCATGAAAACCACGCAAGGACCGCAAAAGGTCGATGTGATTTATCGTCGCATCGACGACGACTTCATTGATCCGCTGTCATTCCGGCCAGACTCCATGCTCGGCGTGCCGGGTTTGATGAAGGCCTATCGTGCTGGACGAGTGGCGCTGGCGAATGCGGTCGGCACTGGCATCGCCGATGACAAGTCGATCTATCCGTTTGTCCCAGAAATGATTCGTTTCTACTTGGGTGAGGAGCCGATCCTCAAGAATGTGCATACCTATCAGCTCGGCAACAAGACCGACCTCGACTACGTCATGGCCAACATCAAGGACTTGGTGATCAAGGAAGCGCAAGGCTCCGGTGGCTACGGCATGCTGATCGGGCCGACGTCGACCAAAGAAGAGCGCGAAAAATATAAACAGCGCGTACTCGACCAACCGGAACGCTTCATCGCCCAGCCAACGCTGTCACTCTCCGCCGTTCCAACATTCGTTGATAGTGGTCTGGCTCCGCGCCATATCGATCTGCGGCCTTATGTGTTGTCCGGCAAGACCGTCAGCTTCGTGCCCGGAGGTCTGACAAGGGTGGCGCTGCGCGAAGGCTCATTGGTCGTAAATTCCTCACAGGGTGGGGGTGTTAAAGATACCTGGGTGGTGGACTAATGGCTCAGCAAGCGGCGTCTTTGGCATCATGGCTTTGTTGCTCGGCTTTTTTCTCGCTCACATATATCCACATATGCATCGTGTCGAAAAAAACCTCGCGCCGCGCCATGACACCAAATACTTGCTTGCTGAACCATTAGCATAGGGAAATCATGCTGAGTCGAACCGCTTCGATGCTCTACTGGATGGCGCGCTATGTAGAACGCGCCGAGAACAATGCACGCATCCTCGATGTGGCGTACCGGATGTCGCTACTGACTAAGGATCCTGAATTGCAGGATCAGGAATGGTTTGCGCCATTGAATATCACCGGCACGCTGTTTCCCTTCAGCGGTCGGCATAGTCTGGTCTGCGCCAAAGAAGTGCTGCACTTCATGGCGCTCGACCCGGAGAATCCGGCATCGATTTATAGCTGTGCCAAACAAGCGCGTGAAAACGCCCGCGCCGTGCGTGGCACCATTACCTCTGAAATGTGGGAGGTGTTGAACGGCACTTGGATTGAGATGCAAAACATGGATGAGGATCGCCTTTATGCCAAGGGCGTTTCATCGTTCTTCGAATGGGTCAAAGAGCGTTCGCACCTGTTTCGCGGCGTGACCTTTGGCACCATCCGCCGCGACGACGCATTCCAGTTTCACCGCCTCGGTACCTACATGGAGCGCGCCGACAATACCGCCCGCATCATCGACGCCAAGTACCACATCCTGTTGCCTTCAGTTGATGACGTCGGCGGCGCGGTAGATTACTACCAATGGTCCGCCGTGCTGCGCTCCGTGTCTGCGTTTGAGTCCTATCGCAAGGTGTATCGCGACGTCATCACGCCACTACGTATCGCCGAGCTACTGATCCTGCGTGTCGATATTCCGCGCTCGCTGCATTTTTGTTTTCACGACGTTTATGAAATATTGTGCGCGGTGCAGAACAGCTCATCGCGTGAAGCGACCCGCCAAGCGGGCGAAGTTTATGCCGCATTGCAATTTGGGCGCGTGCAGGATATTTTCGATCTCGGTTTGCACGAGTATCTGACCGATTTTCTGGCATCAACCGCGAGACTGAGCGCCGAGATCAACACCGCATTCTTCGCGCCAACCGTACTGCCAGGCATGGTGCAGTCGCAGACCCAATCCACCACGTCACCGGCAGCATAGCCGGCGTCTAACCAGCACTTCGGGAGAGAGGAAAATGACTTATTGCGTTGCGCTTCGTCTCGATTCGGGGATGATATTTGCCTCTGATTCGCGCACCAATGCCGGTGTCGACCAGATCGCCACGTTCTGCAAAACGCGTGTTTACGAGCGCCCCGATGATCGCGTTATTGTGGTGCTTTCGTCCGGCAATCTGGGGATGACGCAGGGGGTGACCAATATCCTCGATCGACACGTTCATGTGGTGCCAAAAGACGACAAGCTAACGATTTGGAATGCGCCGTCTATGTTTGACGTCGCCGCGTTGGTCGGTGAGGCGCTGCGCGAAATGGTTCGGCGCGATGGCGCGGCGCTGACGGCAGGTGGTATTGATGCCTCGGCCAACCTCATCGTCGGCGGCCAGATCCGCGGCGAGGGGCAGCGACTGTTCCACGTCTATCCGCAGGGCAACTTTATTGAAGCTTCCGATGAGACGCCCTATTTTCAATTGGGTGAAGCCAAGTATGGCAAGCCGATTCTTGACCGCGTGTTGACGACATCAACGCCGCAAAAAGAAGCCGCCAAGTGCGTGCTGATCTCGTTCGATTCGACCATCAAATCGAACATCTCGGTCGGACTGCCGATTGACATGCTCTGGTACCCGCGTGATTCGCTGCGCGTCGGCATCCAGCAACGCATTCGCGAAGGTGATCCGTATTTTTCGATGGTCAGGCAGCGATGGGGCGGCGGCTTGCGGCGGGTGTTCAGCGAGCTGCCGGATCCGGATTGGATGGAGTAAGCGGGACTTGATGGAGGACCATGCAGCCGGCTGTTTACCTGCTTGCAAGCAAACGTTACGGGACGCTGTATGTTGGCGTGACCAGTAATCTTGTCGGCAGGACGTGGCAGCATCGGTCTAGTGCGGCGGATGGGTTTTCGAAGAAGTACGGCGTTCACATGCTGGTTTGGTATGAATTGCATGAGACCATGCTTGAAGCGATCACGAGAGAAAAGCAGATCAAGAAATGGAACCGAGACTGGAAAGTAAATTTGGTGCAAGGAAAGAATCCTGAATGGAGGGATTTGTAATTGGACTTTACGGCTTGAATCAACTGGGATTCCCGCCTGCGCGGGAATGACGCCGTTTTTTTTGAGGATGCCGAATTGCTACACCTCTCTTTATTCCACAATCATCAAACCCCGTCATTCCCGCGTAGGCGGGAATCCAAGTTCGCAAAAAGACCACCGGCTTTGCTTTGACCTCCAATGACCATCCGCGTAGCCCTCCACCATAAAACGCACTACATCTTCGACCGCGAGGTCGCGCTGTCGCCGCACGAGGTGCGTCTGCGCCCCGCTGCCCACGCGCGCACGCCGATCGAAAGCTACTCGCTGAAAGTCAGGCCGGAAAAGCACTTCCTCAACTGGCAGCAGGATCCTTACGGCAACTGGCTGGCGCGACTGGTGTTTCCGGAAAAGGCGAGCGAGCTGTGCATCGAAGTCGATCTCGTCGCCGACATGACGGTCATCAACCCATTCGATTTCTTCATGGAGTCGTACGCCGAGCAATTTCCGTTCGCCTATACCAATGACAACAAGCGCGAACTCGCGGCCTACCTCGAGGTTGAGCCTACTGGAACGCTGTTGACCAAATGGCTGGCCGACGCGCGCGCTGCGTTTTTAGGCAGGCCAATCAACACTATCGATTTTCTGGTGGCGCTGAATGCGAAGTTGCAGTCCGATATTTCTTATCTCATCCGCATGGAGCCCGGCGTCCAAACGCCTGAACACACGTTGGAGCGCGCACAAGGATCGTGCCGCGACACTGGTTGGCTACTGGTTCAGATTCTTCGTCACTTCGGCATTGCCGCTCGCTTTGCGTCTGGCTACCTGATCCAACTCGCCGCCGACCAGAAGGCGCTAGATGGTCCGTCCGGCACCGACCGTGACTTCACCGACTTGCACGCTTGGTGTGAAGCTTACCTGCCGGGTGCGGGCTGGATCGGCCTTGATCCGACGTCTGGCTTGCTAGCCGGCGAAGGCCACATTCCGCTGGCCTGTACGGCTATCCCATCCTCAGCCGCACCAGTGTCCGGATTCACAGACGTCTGTGAAACGACGCTCGATTTTTCGATGACGGTGACGCGTATTCATGAGGATCCGCGTGTCACAAAACCATTCAACGAATCGCAGTGGCAACAAGTCGTTGCACTGGGCGACCAGGTTGATCGCGAGTTGCTGAACAACGATGTGCGTTTGACCATGGGCGGCGAGCCGACTTTTGTGTCCGTCGATGATATGGAAGGCCCGGAGTGGAACTACACCGCGCATTCGCCGAAGAAGCTTGAACTCGCGACGATACTTTTCCAGCGTATGCAGGCGAAATTTTCGCCGGGTGGCTTGCTGCATTTCGGGCAGGGCAAGTGGTACCCCGGCGAGCCTCTGCCGCGCTGGGCGTTGTCTTGCTACTGGCGCCCGGACGGCGTCCCGGTTTGGCATGACGCGACGCTGGTCGCCACGGGTGAAACCAAGCACAATAAGCGCATCAGCGAGACATTCGCGCGCACGCTCGCGGCCAATCTTGCGCTGCATCCGGACTACGCGATGCCGGCCTACGAAAGTGTCTGGCGCACCATTCGCGACGAGTCACAACTGCCGATCAATATTGACCCGGCTTCGCAAGAGCTGAAAGATGCTGTGGCACGCGCTTCACTGGTGGAGAAGCTGTTGGCACAGTTGCAAGGTGCCATCGGCGAGGCAGTCGGCTATGTGCTGCCAATCAAACCGTTGCCGCGCAAGAATGCGGACGCCGCCACCGAGTGGGCATCCTCATTGTGGCCGTTGGCAACCAATCACCTATATCTGGTCGAAGGGGAATCTCCGCTTGGCTTCCGCCTTCCCCTGGCAAGCCTCCCCTGGGTGGCGCCAGCTGATATGGAAATCATCATCGGTAGCGATCCGTTCTCCGAACGCGAGGCTCTCTCAGCGAAGATGAAGGTTGCAACGCCGAAAGATCTTGAAAAACCGAAAAAGACAAAACTCAAGAAGGGCGAATCGGCCAAAGATGTCGTGCGAACCGCGCTTTGCGTTGAAGTTCGCAACGGCATATTGCATGTGTTCTTTCCGCCGCTGGAGTTGCTAGAGGATTATCTGGCCCTGGTCAGCGTTGTCGAGAAAACGGCCAAAGAAACCGCGACGCCGATTCGGATCGAAGGCTATACGCCGCCGTCAGATGATCGCATTAAGA
>JAYVUH010000529.1:0-2711 GCA_043788115.1 Burkholderiales bacterium | reverse complement strand
GGCGCTGTTGATGAACGCAAGCTGGCCGGTGTTAGACAGAACAAGATCTTTCGCAAGATTTGGCGCAATCGTGACGCTGAAGGTGACCGCCGCGGTCTCTCCTGGCTCCAGCGCAGCGATTGTGACGTCGACTTGCCCGCTACTCGATGTGACACCGACAGTCCGTCCACTGATCGACTGCGATCCGGAAGGTCCGTCGAAGGTGAACGCGGCACTCCCAACACTTACTCGGAGGCTTCCCGGCACAAGCAACATGCCTTCGGGCAGCGTGTCAGAAATTGAAACGTTACGCTTACGCGCATCCAGCGATGTGAACGAATTCGCTGCCGAAAGGCTGACCGTGTACGTTCCGCTCGGCGAATATCCCTCGGATGCCGAGATGGTCTTTCGCAGCGCTAGGTCTAGTGCGGGAGACAATGGATCGACGACGAGACACGCCGGTTGAACGAGGTTGTGAAGATTCGCGGCGCCCGAAATTGACGATGCTGAGTTGGTGAACCCCGCGGGCGAGCCGGCACAACTTGGGTTGAGTTGGTTAAGACTGTTGGAAATACCGTTCACCACAATCCGGCAAACTGCAGTGCCAGCCGCAATGTTTAGGCCGCTCACCGAAATACTACTCTCCCCATTGATCTGGACGCTACCGGTACAACCCGCGCCTTGAATCTGGGCTGCTGCGCCAACGGTAAAGCGTAATCCTGACGGCAAGGTATCGACAAACGCAACATTGCGCACTTGCGGCAACCCAACTGCGTTACGCAGCGTAAATGTCAACGACGTGGCTTCCTTGTCGTAGATTCGCTCTGCCCCAAACTGCTTGGTCAACGACGGCAACGCAGTGAGTACCCGCAGGCACTGCGGCGTAATGTTGTTCACAAGATCGCCCGTGTCGATGACGTTTGCCGCGCCGTTGGTAAAGTCGGCGTCGCTTACTGCGCCACACCCTGTCGGATTCAATCTGCCAATGCGGTTGGTGACACCTTCGACGCGAATTGTGCAAACAGTCGCACCCCTCGGAATCCAGATATTGCGAAACGAGATGATGTTTGGCTGCGGCGGCATCGTGGATGAGAACGTGACCTCGCCCGTACATCCGCCATCCATCGTCACCTGAGCAGGCACGCGAAACGCAAGTCCGGTGGGCAATAAATCCTGAAAGCCCAACCCGCCGAGAGGCGTTGTCTTTGGGTCAATCGTGAATGTCAGCTCAGTCCAGTCTCCATCAACGATGAATGAACTCTGGAACGCTTTGGTGAGTACCGGCGGGTCGACGACAGGGACAGGTGGCGCTGGAACTCTGACTAGGAGGCATTGGTTTGTCACCGCATTGGTGACGTTCGCGACGGCCGAGATGTTCGCAGAACTATTTGTGAACGCGGCCGGGTTCGCCGCACAGGCCGCATTAAGCTGGTTGGTTATGTTGGTCACGGAAGTGACCGTGACCGTACACGATGCGGTACCGAGCGTCATCGCAAGATTTGTCACCGCGATGGTGCCCGGGGCAGTCAGCAACGTGGTGGCAGTGCAGCCAGTGCCGGTCACGGCGGCTGTCGCACCCGCAGTCAGGCGTAGAGATGACGGTAACGTATCCGTGAATGCGATCCCACTTTGCGCCGGATTACCCGCACTATTAGTGATGGTGAAACGCAGTTGCGTTAAGCCCGCGGGTTGGATCTCGGCGAGCGCGAACGCCTTGGTAAGCGAGGGCACCCCAACCGGCGCAACCGTCAAACACTGGCTGGTGACAGACGATGCCAGATTCGCCAGCGCGGAAATGTTGGCGTTCGCGTTGGTAAATGCGGCCGGTGCTGCAACACACGACGGATTAGTTTGGCCAGCAACGTTGGTGACAGCGGTAACGGTGACGACACATGTTGCGGTGGCAGCGGCCATCGCCAGCGCTGAAACGCTGATCGTCTGCGGCAACGTGAGCGTGGCACTACCAGTGCAGCCAGCGCCGGTGATTATTGCGGTCGACGCTGGTTGCAAACGCAGGCTTGTAGGCAGCGTGTCGACAAAGCCAATGCCGGCTTGGGCCGGATTTCCGGCGCCGTTGGTGACGGTGAAGACGATGTTTGTCGCGCCACCGTCAGCGATCGTCGCAACGGAGAACGCTTTGGACAGCGTTGGCGTGCCGGGTCCCGCGCCAACGGTCAGCAGCACGGTATTGCTAACAGACGCACGCGGCACCGCCAATTCGACTTGCGAGCTGTTGGCAACGTTGGAGATGACCGTGCCGGCCGGCGTTGGCAGCGCGAGCGCCGGCTTGACGAAAGAGGCGGTCAGTACGACTGACAGGGCGAAAATGCCCGACAAAATCGACCGCGAAAACCAAGAATTGGCCCTTGGTCCCGCAAAATTTTGCGCCGTTACCGATTTTTGAGCGAGTTCCCCCAACCCCACGAAGGGACAAAGCAAGCGCGTTACGCGCGGATCAACAACCCATCGGTTTGGCATCTCAACATTATGATTTTGACCCCCAAAAATGAGTGTCAAACATCTTCAAATTCATTCGTTTTTCGATGGGAATTCACAACGATTAACAATTGCAAATTCACATAGAAAAACGGGAGGGTTACCCCTCCCGTTTTGCTCATCCCCTTACTGCAAAGGGTCGGCGTTTTTCCTCTGCATTAGTTGATCTTGACGCAGAACTGCAGGGTGACGCGGCCGCCAGGCAACAGCGCCGAGGACGGCGTTGCAACCCCGCC
>JAYVUH010000528.1:0-2299 GCA_043788115.1 Burkholderiales bacterium | reverse complement strand
CTTACTTGCGAACCGGATGTTCAGGAAAAGCTGCCTGCCGAGCGTGTTGTAGCCGCGCGCGAGCTCATACTTTCGATCGCCTAGATTGTTGCCGTTGATCTCGATCGTCCATTGTGGATCGATGCGGTAGTGTGCGAACGCACCGATCAACGCGTAGCCGCTCATACGTGATGACGGGGCTTCGTTGGCCGAATCGAATCGCGCCCCGCTTGCGGTGACGTCCGCCCCCACTTTCCACGCGCCAAGCGTCGTTGAGCCACCAATGGTGCCCAACAATTTCGCGCGACTGCGCAGCTGCTTGTCGGTATCGGCGTCCTCTGGTCGCTGCGCGGTCACACGCGTGCGCCAGTCGATTCCCGCCCAGGCGGTATCAACGCCGAGCTCCCAGCCACGAATTCGCGCGCGTCGGATGTTCTGTGGACGAAACGTCGCCGAATCAAAAGCGATCAGGTCTTCGATGCGGTTCTCAAATACGGCTAGGTTGAGAAGGAAGTTCTTGCGGTTGAGTCGCCAACCGAACTCGCCGGACTCAGATCGCTCGGGTCGCAACAGCGGATTCGAAAAGCCGGGGAAGTACAAGTCATTGAACGAAGGTGCGCGAAAGGCGCGGCCCGCGCTTAGATACACGAGTTCGTCCTTCCACAGCTGGTAGCTCCACGCCACGCCACCAGTGCTGCGGCTACCAAACTGATCTTCACGGTCGCGCCGTCCGCTGACTGAGAGCGTCTGCTCGGCAAGTTGCTGTGTCATCGAGCCGAATAGGGAATCAGTCGTGCGCGTTTTGGTCGTGTAGTTGGTGGTCGCCGCGACCTTTTCAGCGCGTCGCTCGACGCCAAGCAACACCTCACCAGCGGGTGTCGCGAGTTGGTTTTGCCAGCTGGTTTGATGTTGGGTGGTTTTGAACTTGCTGGAAAAATTCGACGTGACCCGGCTATCGTCGCTGGTCGAGCCAGCGTTTAGGCGTGATTTCCACCACGGCGTAACGTTATTCTCGGAGCCGAGCTGCAGTCCGGTTAGGGTCTGATCGTTGACGGCATCGTTACCCAGACCTGAATCAAAGCGAACTTTGCCTTTTGATTGCCAAGCATTCACGCTGACGGTCTCGCCCTGCCATAGTTGATGCGTGAGCTTGATCATCGCGCTGGTGTTCTCGTAGGGGTCGCGGTCCGGGTTGTAGGTGAAGCTACCTGCCGCCGGATTCGATGCCGACGGTGCATCAACCCGGCGATAGCTCGCGTTGAACAAGACGTGCGTGTCGCCGATCCGACTATCGACGCCGGCCTCTGCTTGGCGTGAGGAAAACGTCCCCACGCCGGCGCTGGCATATACCCGTGCAGGCGCGTCGATACGGTCGTCAGCGCGTTTGCGGGTAAAAATCTGAATCACGCCGCCAATCGCCTCAGAGCCATACAGCGCTGAGAGCGGCCCGCGCACCACTTCAATCCGCTCAATCAGATCGAGTGAGATGTGCTCGAGTGCCGCAGCCCCGGACGTTGACGACGCGACGCGCTGACCGTCAATCAACACCAGTGTGTGGGTGGCGTTGGTGCCGCGAATGAACACGCTCGACGATTGACCCGGCCCGCCGGTCGCGCGTACATCCAGATTGGCGCGGCGCTGCAGTAACTCGATCAGTGTTGCAGCACCAGTCTCGATGATGTCGAGGCGATTGATGATCGTCACTTGCGCAGGAAGATCGCCGACCGATTTGAGGGTGCGGGTGGCACTGACAACGAAATGATCGTTTGGTGCGGACTGCGCGAAGGCGGCTGGTGCCAACATCAGCGCTGTCAGGAGACGGCTGCGAACGGCGATGGCATGGCGCGAAAATGGTGAAAAAAAACGGCGGGGTGATGTGTTGATTGGTTTCGTTAAGGCGTTTTGGTGCGTTTCCATGAGAGTTTTCAGTTATGTCGCAAGCGTCCCCGCAAGCAACGTATAAATTCGCACCGATGAAACTCGAACTGAGTTGCGTTGGTGCGCCTCACCGGCCACATGGATCGTGCGGCCGGTGATGCGAGGCCGGTATCCGGACTGATGGATTGAGGCGGGCGTGAGCCCGGCTCGGCAAACTCTCCTTCCCAGACCCGACAAAGCGTCCAGTGGTAATGCGAGCTTGCGAAATCTAATCACCGTTGCGGGGGCAGTGTACGAATGCGCTATGTTTCGCCATGAACCGGCGCAATAGCGGCACGCACTTCCCGTTTAACCTGACAACATCAACATACAGCATTGCGTGTCAGGCACCTTACATGAACCACATTCTACGTGTTGCGGGCTGCGCGCTTGTAGAAAACTG
>JAYVUH010000527.1:0-2517 GCA_043788115.1 Burkholderiales bacterium | reverse complement strand
CGATGGCGACAAGGGGGAAATGAAGCGATACGGCATCACGGTGCGGTGGTCCTACACTGGCGAAACGCTGATTGCTCAGTGTGTCGCCAAGCCGTGGATGATTTCCGAGGCAACTATCAACGACCGCATAGCAAAAGAATTTGGAAGGTTGAAAAAGACATGAAGATATTTCTACAGATAGTCCAGATGCTGCCGGGCATCATCGAAGCGGTGAAAGCTGCGGAGTCGTTTATCCCGCTCCCCGGCCAAGGGAAGGCGAAGCTCGATTTCGTCCTCGGCCTGATCGAGGACGCTTACGGGGACATCAAGCCGCTGGTGGAGGTCATTGTGAAAGTGATTGCCCGGCTGGTGACGCTGGCGAAGGCGACCGGGGTATTCTCGTGACAGTACTCGATTTGATTCTCACGCTTGCCATCATCGGGCTGCTGCTCTGGGCCATAAATGAATACCTGCCGATGGAGGCAACTATCAAGCGGATTCTCAACATCGTCGTAATCATCGCCGTTGTCGTCTGGCTGCTTCAAGCGTTCCTTGGCGCGCATCTTGGAGTGCTCGGAAGGCGGCTATGAAGCGAGTCTTGGCAGCCGTCTTAGGCATCGACGATGCATGGAAAGCAAAGCTCGCAATAGTTCCGGGCGTGCTGTTGGGCCTATTAGGGAGCGTTCACCCATTGATGTGGCTCCTGCTGCTGTTTCAAACAATTGATTGGCTCACCGGCGTGTGGGCGGCGGCGCGGTGCGGTTCGGTGTCATCCGACGTTGCACGCGCCGGGATGACCAAAAAGGCAATGATGTGGATCTACGTCGGCATGGGCGCGGCGATGACGACGTTTTCCGGTCTTGATGTTCCGGTTGGCGCGATTATCGCCGGATTTTACTGTTCAGTGGAAGCGATTTCCATCTTTGAAAACGGCGGGAAGTTAGGCGTTCCGCCTCCCGCTCCGCTCCTGAAAGCCTTGGCTGTTTTTCAACAGACCACCAAAACCACCACCACCGAAACGACGGAAAAAACAGAAACGACGACGACCGTAACGCCGAAGGCGTAAAGAAAAGAGGAAACAAATGGCAGCTACAGTAACCATCCGACGTCACACCGGCGCCGGGCCAACAAAGACGGACATTACGTCCATCAACACCAGAGCCAACGCTGAGGACGCCCACAGCACGGCGGGGACTACCAACCCGATCCAGATACCGGCGGCGGGGACTAACTACTCGTACTGGGTTGCAACGCGGCTCAGCGTCGATGTCACGATGGCCGGGACGATCAACAATTTGAAATGGTTCACCGACGGCACGATTAGTTTCGGCACCGGCGTGACCTGCAAGATGAACACTGCGACCGGCTATGTTCAGGCCACCGGTACGGCGGGGACAACGGGCATTCAACTCACCACTGGCAATTACGCGACCTTGGCCGGGGCGCCTACCGACGCCTTCGCGTTCACGACGGGCTCTCCGAAGTCCGTGACCGGCACCATGTCCAACCCGTCCACTGGCGACCTGGGCGATTACTGCGTGTACCAAATCGAAGTCGGAACAACGGCTGGGCCGGGCGCGACACCGAGCGAAACGCTGAGTTTCCGTTACGACGAAACTTAGGAATTTATGAACTGGCAAGCTCAATACAATGACGGCTCCGGCCTCTCCCAATTCGAGGAGGACGGCAAGGAAAACAAATACGCGGACATCGACCGTAACAGGATCGATTCGTTCGCGCTCTACCTGGACGATGGCCGCTTGGCGTTCCGGCTGTGGCTCGATCCGGGCCAGCGGCTCATTTATCGGCGGCGCGTCGAAATTAGCACCGGCTGTGATCCTTTCGCCGTGTATCTGTGCGGCTGGCAGCGGACTATTGCCGGTGAGAATGTGCAGTCGGTCGCATATGTGACTGAGTGCGGCGAAGTTCATTTGGCCGGAAAATGGCGCGACGATCACCGATGGTTTTATGCAATACAGCCGGTACCGGCAGAAGAGGAAAAAGATGGCACTATATCTGATAGCTAATGGACCGATGCCGACGACGGCGGCGCAAGCGGTGGTGGCTACTGGCGCGACCATTAAGACCATGCTCCAGGTCAAGCCCAGCGCGACGATTGCGCTGAAAATTGTCGAGTGGGGTATCTCATTCGACGGCAGTGCGGCCGCAACGCCGATCAAGTGCGAGCTGCTCGAAACCGACGTGGCGGCGACTGTTACAGCATCCGTTGCGAATGACATCGTGAAGATGGATGCGGCGGCACTGTCGGGCGGTGACCCGACTACGAATCTGATCCAGGTTGGCACCACGTCAACGGGCTATACGTCGTCTGGTGAGGGAACGACAACGGCGGCGCGAATGCTCGACGTGCAACTGATTGCGCCAACAAATCAGTATTTGAAGCAATTCCCGCTTGGCCGCGAGCCGGTGCTCCAAGTCTCGAAATTCGCCCGTATCCGAGTGACGGCGGCGGTGGGTGTGAATTGCTATTGCTACATGGTCGTTGAAGTATAAAGACTCGTCCGGGGATACAACCCC
>JAYVUH010000526.1:0-5431 GCA_043788115.1 Burkholderiales bacterium | reverse complement strand
TGATGCAAGGCGCGGACCGCGACCTCGTCAAGGTTTGGCAGAAGATGAACGCGCCACGCTTTGACAACATCATGCTCAACACCAAGACCGTCGCGGTAGAGGCAAAGCCAGATGGACTCTACGTGACGTTCGAGACGACCAATGCCGAAGGCAAGTCTAAGCGCGAAGCGCCGGTGCGCTACGACATGGCGCTGATGAGTGTCGGTCGCGCCCCCAACGGCAAGAAGATCAGCGCCGACAAAGCTGGCGTGGCGGTCACTGATCGCGGCTTCATCAATGTCGATAAACAAATGCGTACCAACGTAGCGCATATCTTTGCAATCGGCGACATTGTTGGTCAGCCGATGCTCGCGCACAAAGCGGTGCATGAGGGCCACGTCGCCGCGGAAGCGGCCGCCGGACAGAAATCATTCTTCGATGCACGCGTGATTCCGAGCGTCGCCTACACCGACCCGGAAGTGGCGTGGGTTGGTGAGACGGAGGACAGCGCGAAAGCCAAGGGGCTCAAGTTTGGCAAGAGCGTGTTCCCGTGGGCCGCATCCGGTCGTGCAATTGCCAACGGCCGCGACGAGGGCTTCACCAAACTCATCGTCGATACCGAGACGCATCGTGTCATCGGCGGTGGCATCGTCGGCACCCATGCCGGTGATTTGATCGGTGAGATCGCACTGGCGATCGAAATGGGCTGCGACCCAACCGACATCGGCAGGACCATCCACCCGCATCCAACACTCGGTGAATCGATTGGTATGGCCGCCGAACTGTACGAAGGTGTTTGTACCGACCTTCCACCACAACGCAAACCCTAGTATTGGCGGGCAGTTTGGGACATTTTTGGCTGAAAGCACCCGTCAATCCATGAGTTTGAATAAAACGGCGCGAACTGCGGCGATCGGCGTCACCATCGCCGTGTGGGTGCTCTGCCTGCTACCACTCCAGCAAGTGAGCGTGCCCGGCGGCGACAAGCTGCACCACCTGCTCGCCTACGCCACGTTGATGCTCATGTGGACCGTTGCCCTATCTTCACCGACCCTCCGGCGCCAAGCGCAGATTGCGGCGGCGTTGGTGTTGATGGGATTCCTCATCGAGTGCGCGCAGGGGCTCACCGCCTATCGATTTTTTGAGTGGGCCGACGTCGCGGCGAACACCGTCGGCGTGATGCTCGGCTGGATCACCGCGCTAAGTGCGCTGCGAGTCCTCGCCATGTGCCGCCGCAAAATTCAAGGCTAGGGTGCCGTGCAATCGACCCTCGACCATCTGGTGCTGGGTTGTGCCGATCTGGCGCGTGGATCAGCATGGCTGGAGCGTTTTCTTGGTGTCAAGCTGAGCGATGTCGGCACCCACGCCAAGATGGGAACGCAGAATCGGCTGCTCTCTTTGGGACCCGGCTGCTACCTTGAATTGATCGCCCTAGACACTGCTGTCACACCGTCGAGCCCACGCTGGTTTGGGCTCGATACGCAAGACGTACAGGAGCGCATTGTGCAGCGGCCTCGCCTGATCGGCTGGGTGGCAAGAACAGATGACATTGACGCGCTGTCGTTGAAGACCGGCGAAACGCTTGGCCCCGTGCATGCCATGTCGCGCGGCGACTTCAACTGGCGCATCAGCATTCCCGCCGACGGCCATCCGATCGAAGGTGGCCTCATTCCGCACTTGATTCAGTGGGATGTGCCGATTCATCCCAGCGAGCGCCTTGCCGATCAAGGCTGCCGGTTCACGTGGATGGAGGCCGCGCATCCCAACCCCGCGAAGGTGCTGTACCTGTTGAGTGAACTGGGCCTCGAAAAATCGTTGGTCATGACCTCCTCACCGCCCTACTCTGGCATGACCATGTGCGCGTATCTGCAGACGCCTTCCGGCACCAAGACTTTGATGAGCTAACATCACGCCATGCTGAAAATACTCAAGAAACTTGCTCTCGCCTTTGCCGCGCTGATCTTACTCGGGGCCACACTTCTCGCCATCGAATACGTCGGAGGACAACCCATGGGACTATTTTCCGGAACCAGACCCGACGGGCTCGGGTTTGCCAACGGGCAATTCAAGCCGCCGTCGTGGAAACCCAATACGGTGTCCTCAACGGTAGCAAAGGATGATTCGCATTTCATTGCGCCGCTAAGAGCTGAACCCGAGCCCAACGACACGTGGAAAAAATTGGAGGCTGTCGTACGGGCAAGCACCGGCGCGACTGTCATCACCGCAGGTCCGTCGTACCTGTACGCTGAATTCAAAACGCCGGGACTCGGCTTCGTTGATGATGTTGAGTTTGCGTTGGACGCCAGCAACAAGATCGTTCACGCCCGTTCTGGCTCTCGCCTCGGCGTGCGCGACTTCGACGTGAACCGAAAGCGCATCGAGTCAATTCGAGAAAAACTCAGTGCCAGGTGACGTCCGGACGATCAAACAATCGCGCGCAGCTGCTGTCAGGGCAGCAACGCTGGCACCACCAGCGCCAGTGCCACAATCGTGGAAACACGGTCCGGGTTGAAGAACTGCTTGGGTTCGGCTTCTGCATCGATGATGCCAATCACCACGCCAGCCTCATCGAAGATCGGTAGGCACGCCTCGGATTGAACTGCGTCGTCACATACGTAAAAACCACCGCCCTCAGCTGTGTATGCCGCGACGTCGTCGATCACACGGGCCGAGCCTTCCAAGCCGACGGTGCTATTGGTGCTTCCTTTGGCAAACTCTGCGCTCAAGGGGAACTCTGCCCTTGACGGGCGGCCACGATACGCGAGCTTAACGAGCACGCGGTTTTGCATCGCATTCGCCCTGACTTGGTAAACACCCAACCAGTCCGCCCCCGAAAGTTGTGTCGTGTATTCCACCACCTGATTGAGTAACAGCAATTTGCGTGTGGTGGCGTCGTTGCGTCCGCCCAGTATCGCGGTCAGGTCATATGGCAGCGGCGCGAGCTCATCAATAAGCGAACACGAACCATCTTCCGATAACACCGGCACCTGGTAGCCATACAAGGTATCGAGATTGAAGGTCGGCAGCTCACCCATCGCGTCCATGATGCCGCGAATTGTTTTGGCGATGGCTGGCGTCTGCACCAGATAGCGGTCGAGATCTGCGCGGACGAGGTAGGCTTGGATGCGGGTATTGATATCTTGCATAGGGTTATTTGGACGCTTCCGGTTATTTGGACGCTGCAACCAGCGCCTGCTCAACGTCATCAATCAGATCCTGCGTGTCCTCAATGCCGACCGACATTCGCAGCAAGTCTTTCGGGGTGGGTGTTCCCTCGCCCTCGACGCTGGCGCGGTGTTCGATCAAACTCTCAACGCCACCCAGCGAGGTTGCACGTTTCCACAGTTCGGTCCGCGCAGCCACACCAATCGCAGCAGCCTCGCCAGTCTTGACGCCGCCTTTCACACGAATAGATAGCATGCCACCGAAGCCGCCCCGCATTTGCTTGGCCGCCACGTCATGCCCGGCGAACCCACGTAATCCCGGGTAGAGAACTTCCTCCACCAATGCATGAGCGCTGAAATACTCGGCAATCTGCTGTGCACTTGTGCAAGCCGTTTTGACACGTGGAAACAAGGTGCGCATGCCGCGCGTCAACAACCACGCCTCGAACGGTCCGGCGATGCCGCCGATCTGTGCGCGAACACTGCGAATGCGCTGCCATGTTTCCGAGTCTCTGGCGCATGTCAGCGTACCGGCGACAACATCGGAGTGTCCGTTCAAGTACTTGGTCGCGGCGTGCATGACGATGTCGGCACCAAACTCAATCGGGCGCGTGAGCACCGGTGTGGCGACTGTTGAGTCAACGGCCACCAGCGCACCTGCCGCGTGCGCGATCTCGCACGTCGCCGCGATGTCAGTAATGTTCCACAGGGGATTCGCGGGGGATTCAATCCAGACTAGTTTGGTTTTGCCGGGCTGGATTGCCGCCCGTACTGTGGCCAAATCTGTCGCGTCGACAAACTCAATCATCAACCCCCAGCGAGCGGCAAAAGTCTTGAGCCAGTTGCGTAGCGACCAGTACATCACCTTCGGCGCGATCACATGGTCACCGGGATTGAGGGCCTGAAACACCGCCGTGGCGGCCGCCATGCCAGACGCAAACAGCAAAGTCTCGTGTCCACCCTCAAGCGCATTCAATACCGCCTCGGCTTGCTCGAATGTCGGGTTGTGGTCACGCGCATAGACTCGACCATTTCGATACTGGTTGTCGGCGTCTCGAATGTAAGTCGTCGACGTGTGGATCTGCCCGACGATTTCCTTGGTCGCGTCATCGACCCAACCTAAGGCTTGCGCGGCGATACTTTCCGGTTTTTGTGTCTTCATTTTTTGGGGGCTACGTTGATTGGTGGGCGATCAATAAACTGCACTTCAAGTCCGCGCGACTTCATCCAATCGGCAACTGCAAATCCGGTTGCGCGTGGCCACGGACGTAGCTCGTGTGGCTGGTAACGCTTCACGTCGGCCAGTTCTGGCGACAATCGGATCTCGCCAGTGCACTTGGCAAAGTAGCACAGCATGACTTCGTTTTTTTTCTCAAAAATGTAGTTGCCAATGATCTCGGTGGACACGACATCGAGATTGGTCTCTTCTTTGACTTCGCGCGCGACACCTTTGATCGGGTCTTCATTCTGTTCCAAATAGCCCGTGACCAACGCGAAGAATCCCTCCGGCCAGCCGGCGCCGCGCGCCAGCACAATAGCGCCATCGTGTTCGATCAGCACGCCGACGGCCGGCGTCGGGTTGTCGTAATGCACAAATGCACATACATCGTCAGGACAAACACGCCGCATGATGGCGCCACCGTCCTCGACCATTTCACGGTCGGCAAGTGGCCTGGCGCAGCGTGGGCAAAAAGCAAATGTCATTTCGATCAGGTCTCCGCGAGTGACATGCGCAGCGCTTGCAGTACGGGCTGTAGCTCAGCAGGCAATGCTTTCGCAAACGTCGCGTCGACGGGGTAATGAGGCATGTATTCTGTGACCAAGCGGAACAGCCGCTTGCCCTGCGCGGCATCTTTGGGACGTTTGTCGCTGCGGCGCCCCGGCTTGTCGGCAAGCCACGCTTTATGCAGCGCCATCCAGCGCGGATCGGGGCACACTAAACGCACGGCTGAGCGATCCAGTCCGCACAACGTCTGCGTCAACGGCTGCCCCTCGAGTAGCCACTCCTGCTCGAACATGTTGCTGATCGGTACCAACTCGCCTGGGGGAAGTTTCGCCATGACGGACGGCGCCGAAAGCAATTCAACCTCGTATGCCTTTCGATTTCGCGCCTGGAAAGTGCGTTCTGTGTTCGCGGTGTACGTGGCGTCAATTTCCTTTAACAGCGACATGAGCGTGCGCTTCATCGATGTTCCGCTCACAGCGAACGTGGCAACATGTCCGCCAAAGGCGAGGTCGCAATCTGCCGTTGAATCGAAGCCGAGAAACGCGCGCGCACCGGCTTCAAG
>JAYVUH010000525.1:0-2443 GCA_043788115.1 Burkholderiales bacterium | reverse complement strand
CATCGCGCCACCGCAGGTGTCATCCGAAGTGCTGCGCAAGATGAAAAAAACCGCCGAAGACTACCTCGGCGAAGAAGTGACCGAAGCCGTCATTACCGTGCCAGCGTACTTCAACGATGCACAGCGTCAGGCCACCAAAGACGCCGGTCGCATCGCCGGTTTGGACGTCAAACGCATCATCAATGAACCCACCGCCGCCGCGCTGGCGTTTGGCATGGACAAAAAAGAAGGCGACCGCAAGATCGCGGTCTATGACTTGGGCGGCGGTACGTTCGACGTCTCGATCATCGAAATTGCGTCCGTTGAAGGCGAGCATCAGTTTGAGGTGCTCTCGACCAACGGCGACACATTCTTGGGTGGCGAAGACTTTGACCAATGCCTGATGGACTATCTGTGCGACGAATTCAAGAAGGATCAGGGCATCGATCTCCGCAAGGATGTACTGGCACTGCAACGCCTGAAAGAGGCAGCGGAAAAAGCCAAGATTGAATTGTCGTCAGCGCAGCAAACCGAGGTGAATCTGCCATACGTGACCGCCGACGCAACCGGTCCGAAGCATCTTCTGGTCAAGATCACACGCGCCAAGTTTGAGTCGCTGGTTGATGCATTGATTGAGCGTACCATCGAGCCGTGCCGTATCGCCATCAAGGACGCCGGCGTGAAGATTGAAGACATCGCCGACGTGATTCTGGTCGGTGGTCAGACCCGCATGCCAAAGGTGCAGGAAAAGGTTAAGGAGATCTTCGGCAAAGAACCGCGCAAAGACGTGAACCCGGACGAGGCGGTTGCCGTCGGTGCTGCCATCCAAGGTGGCGTGTTGAAGGGCGACGTCAAAGACGTGTTGCTACTCGACGTGACGCCGCTGTCGCTCGGTATTGAAACGCTCGGTGGCGTATCGACCAAGTTGATCAAGAAGAACACCACCGTGCCGACCAAGGCATCGCAAGTGTTCTCGACGGCTGACGACAATCAATCCGCGGTGACCATCCACGTGTTGCAGGGCGAGCGCGAATTGGCGACCGGCAACAAATCGCTGGGCCAGTTCAGCCTCGAAGGCATCCCACCTTCGCGGCGTGGTCAGCCACAGATCGAGGTCATGTTTGACATTGACGCCAACGGCATCATGCACGTGTCGGCAAAAGACAAGGCGACCGGCAAAGAAAACAAAATCACCATCAAAGCCAACTCGGGCCTGACGGAAGAAGAGATCCAGCGCATGGTGAAGGACGCCGAAGCCAATGCGGATGAAGATAAAAAAGTATTGGAGCTGGTGACTGCACGCAACACGGGCGACGCCCTGGTGCACGAGACCAAGAAATCACTCGAAGAGTACGGCGACAAGATTGATGCATCCGAAAAGGAGGCCATCGAAGCCGCCAGCAAGGATCTTGAGGAAGCTCTCAAGGGCAGTGACAAAGACGCGATCATCGCCAAGACCGAAGCGCTCGGCAAAGCATCGCAAAAGCTCGGCGAGAAGATGTACGCCGACATGCAGGCCAAGGCGCAGGCTGAAGCCGGTGCGCAAGGACCCGCTGGTGGCATGGGCGGCATGGGTGGCGGTGCGGCGCCGGGAGGCAACGAGGCGCCTGCCAAAGAAAAAGACATGGGCAATGTTGTTGATGCCGAATTCACCGAGGTGAAAGACAAGAAGTAGTGGTGTGAGGGGATAGGCGGGAGGGGTGAGGAGGAGTCCTTGCCCCTTTTGTTATTGTCCTCACTATCACTGCCCGCCTCACTCCTAACACCTCACTCCTCACTCAATACCAATGGCATCCAAACGCGACTTTTACGAAATCCTTGGCGTCAATCGCGATGCGTCCGACGACGACATCAAGAAGTCCTATCGCAAGCTCGCGATGAAGTTTCACCCTGATCGCAACCCGGACAGCAAGGAAGCCGAGGAGAAATTCAAGGAAGGTAAAGAAGCCTACGAAATTCTTTCTGAGCCGGAAAAGCGGCGTGCGTACGACGCCTACGGTCACGCCGGCGTGAATCCGCAGATGGGTGGCAGCCCCGGTGGCTTTGGTGCGGACGCTGGTGGCTTCTCAGAGGCGTTTGGCGATATTTTTGGCGAGATATTCGGTGGCGCTGGTCGTCGCGGTGGCGGCGGGCAGCAGGTGTATCGCGGCTCGGACCTGCGCTACAACATGGAGATCACGCTGGAGCAAGCCGCACGCGGCACTGAAACCAAAATCCGTATTCCGGCACTGGAAGCGTGCGAAGTCTGTGATGGCAGCGGTGCCAAGCCTGGCACGAAGGCCAAGACCTGCCACAGCTGTGGCGGCTCCGGTCAGGTGCGTATGCAGCAGGGCTTCTTCTCGATTCAGCAAACCTGCCCCACCTGCCACGGCACCGGCAAGGTCATCCCCGAACCATGCACGGCCTGCGACGGTGTGGGTCGCGTTAAGAAACACAAGACGTTGTCAGTCAAAATTCCGGCGGG
>JAYVUH010000524.1:0-2075 GCA_043788115.1 Burkholderiales bacterium | reverse complement strand
GCAGCGACATAGAACAGGTGCCGATCGAGCGGCTACAGGCGTACTACCACCGGTATTATCAGCCGGACAATGCGGTGTTGATGGTGGCCGGTAAGGTGGACGAAGCGAAAGTGTTAAAAATGATCGTCGACAAATTCGGCGCGATTCCCAAGCCGGTGCGCGCGCTCGACCGCGGCAATATGATCTTTCCGACGTACACCGAAGAACCTACTCAGGATGGCGAACGCGAAGTAACGCTTCGTCGCACTGGCGACGTGCAATTGTTCGACGTGGTCTATCATGTGCCCGCCGGACCGCACGCCGATTTTCCGGCGATCGCGGTGATGTCCAGCATTCTAAGTTCTCAGCCCAATGGACGGTTATACAAGGCGCTCGTGGAAACAAAGAAAGCAACCGCGGCCTTTGCCTTTGCTGGCCAGCAACGTGAACCAGGGCTGCTATTTGGTGCGGCAACGCTAAGAAAGGATCAGTCCCTTGCCGATGCGCGGGCTACGATGTTGCAAACGTTTGAAACGTTTGGCGATGTGCCGCCGACCGTCGAAGAAGTTGATCGGGCCAAAACTTTGGCGCTGAAGAACCTCGACCTTCTTCTCACCAACTCACAAACCGTGGGTCTGACGGTATCTGAATGGGCTGCGCGCGGAGACTGGCGTCTAATCTATGTGTACCGAGACGCCTTGAAGAAAGTGACAGCGGCCGATGTGCAGCGCGTGGCCAAGGCGTACATCAAGCCATCGAATCGCACGATCGGACAGTTTATTCCCACAGACAAGCCCGACCGCGCGGCGATTCCCGCGGTCACCGTTGCTGAGATCACCGCTCTCACGAAGGACTACAAAGGCAACGCCCTGCTCGCGGCAGGCGAGGTGTTTGACGCGACGCCGACAAATATTGAAATCCGCACGTCGCGTAGCACGCTGCCAAACGGTTTCAAGGTTGCATTGCTGCCAAAAACTACCCGCGGAAACACGGTCACGGCACGTATCACGCTCCGGTTCGGCGATGAGAAATCACTCACGGGGCGCGTGACGGCAGCGCGATGGATGGCCGCACTGTTGAATCGGGGGACAAAAACCAAGTCCCGTCAACAAATCTTGGACACATTCGACAAACTCAAGACACAGTTTGGTGTTAACGGCGGCGGCAACAACATTACCGTCTCCATGAACACCACGCATGAAAATCTGATTCCAGCGCTGCGGTTGGCGGCCGAAGTACTGAAAGAGCCGGTATTTCCGCAGTCGGAGTTCGACACATATAAGACCGCCCAGATCGCCGGCACCGAAGCGGGCCGTTCCGAGCCGCAGGTACTTGCGCCGACCATGCTCTCACGGCGGATGAATCCCTATCCGAGCGGACATCCGCTGGCCACGACGACTGTCGACGAGGAAATCGCTGAAGACAAGGCCACGACTGTCGATGAAGTGAAGAAGGTCTACACGGATATGGTTGGTGCTTCCTACGGCGACATCGCCGTGGTCGGCGATTTCAACAAAGACTCAGTGGTCACAGTGACGCGGGAACTGTTTGGTACGTGGAAAAGTCCGAAACCGTTCACTCGCCTCGTGCGAAAGTACTTCGATGTGCCAGCGTTCAACGCGACGATCGAAACCCCGGACAAAGCCAACTCGATGTACATGGCCGGACTGAATCTCCAACTCCGGGACGATAGCCGTGAGTATGCGGCATTGCTGGTAGCCAACTACGCGCTTGGTGGGGGACCGCTCAATTCACGCCTTGCCGTGCGCATTCGCCAGAAGGACGGCTTGAGCTATGGAGTCGCTTCGAATCTCAACACCGCGTCGCTCGACAGCGTCGGTGCGTTCCAGGAATTCGCGATCTACAATCCGGAAAATGTCGTGAAGCTTGAGTCGGCATTCGGCGAAGAACTTGATCATGCGCTGAAGGAAGGCTTTGGTGCCGATGAATTGGAAAAGTCGAAGCAAGCGATCATCGCCGCCAGAGCGCAAAGCCGGTCAATTGATGCTGCAATTGCCCTTGCGTTGTCTGTACAGGTGAATACGGGCAGAACGATGGCATTCGAAGAAAATTTCGACAATATTCTGTCATCGCTT
>JAYVUH010000523.1:0-7255 GCA_043788115.1 Burkholderiales bacterium | reverse complement strand
GCCAACGACTTCAGCCAACCAATCAGGCGCTGGGGCATCGACGGTCTTGGTTGGGTCGCGTAGGTCATTCCTGAGGACAAGAGGTGAAGAGCTTGGGGGTTTCGATGCCGAAGACTGCCGGGATCCCGTCCGCCGGTCAACCGCCAAGGCAAGCTGAAACTCGTCCGGGGAACTGGCAGATCCTGCCGTTACCGGACGTCGGACACACTCCCGCAAACGAGTCGGACGGTCTGGTTCTGCTGCTGTAATTGTTAACTGGCATTCTAGCAGGAACGGCAGATCGGCCTTCGTGATGACCACGCGCCAATCATTGGCACCAACCAGACCAACGTAGTCAGAATCGATCGGGCCGGACGTGAACGGCGCAAGCTGACCCAGCGACGTAAATGCGGTCGCGCGACGTTGGTCAATCAGCGCAGAAATCTTAGTCGGATCAAACCCTGGGACCGTTCGGAGCACGTGTAGCGGCGCGGAATTGACGTTTAGACCGAAATGCTTGGCCGCAGAGAAAAGGTCGATGAATCGTGCCCTCAATCCGGGAGCCGCCGAAGGACCTCCACTATCCAGCCGGTCCAAAATCGTGTCCCAACCTAGAACATCAGCGATTTGGTCGCGCGTGCGCAAGAAGTCGTTGGCTGGCGGTGGCTTGTTCGCCGCCGCATATTCGCGGGCTTCGGCACCATTGAGTCGGCGCAAGTCGTCAGGGTCTATGTAGTCGAACAGGGTATCGATGAGACGCGAATGACCTTCGGCGGGGATGCCGATGTTGCTCAGCAGCCTTGAGAGTGTCCGTTCATCAAGGGTGTTGATCGCCAACAGTCCGCGTTCGTCCTGCACGCTGACCGAAAGCGTATTGCTCAGGCGCAAGCGGCGTCCGTCGGTTGCCAGCGTTGTGTTGGCAAAGGTGAGTCCACCCTCGTCGCGAAAGCCGGTTGCGGCGGCGTACTGCAGCATTTCACGAACCGAAAAAGCATCGCGTTCTGCTTCCGACCAACGCTGCATTTCTCTGGCGCTGTTCCGCAGGGCATCGACTTGGGATGCGAAATAGGCCGCGCCAAGGCTAATGATCGCGATGGCGACGAGCGTTGCAACGAGAACGAAGCCAGCTGAGGCGGGTGGATCGGGCTGGCAAGAAGGTCGAACCGGCATTGGCTTGGCGGGGTTGGAATGCTGTGGAGGACTAGTATAGGCAAGCACCCGATGGCGCGTACTGGTGCGCAAATGCGCTGCGGCAAGCGGTAACGCGTTATGATTGACGATCAGTGAAAGCAAGAATCATACTAGACCATCAACAAATGCCCGCATTCCGCATAAAACCCGAGTTGCTTCCGGCGCGCGACATGAGCTTTGCGTCCGTCGGTAGTGGCGCGCACGCGGGCTTCACGTTGCTTGAAATTCTTACGGCGATGGCGTTGTTCTTTATGGTCGCCGGTATCCTTGTGTCAGGGGTTTCACAGGCGGTTCGCGTGGCCGAAGTCGGTGCGACCGAGTCCGCGCTGTCACGTGATCAGGCAATGCGGCTGGCGTGGTTCCGCGAGACGGTCGCCTTGACCGTACTGCCGCCACGGCGAACCAATCTGCCAGATCCAGGGCCCCCTCTGGTCGGAGACGCCCGTAGCATCGCCGCACTCAGCATTGCGGTGCCAAACTCCCCGTCCCGCGCGCCCGCTCCGTACAAGTTCGAGATTGAGTTCAGCGCCGAGACCGGCGAGAGTCGTTTGCAGTTGCGTACGCCGACACCGAACTCGCGGACTGGTGGTGACGGTGCTGGTGCGATGCTGGCTTCGTGGCGCGGCAGCGAGGGGCGTTTTTTCTTTCTTGACGAAGACAATAACTGGCAGGATCGATGGCCGGTGCGCGCGGCAACGGTCGCCGCAAAACCGAACGCACAGGTGCTCATGTCCGATTTGCCCAAGGCAATCGAACTCCGGTATGGTGCACCGGCGCAAAGCGTGATTGTGGCCATTCAGGATCGTTCCATTCCGCCCCCGCCTCTGTCGGAATTGATGAAATGAACGGTCGCTCACTAGCCGTGCTTCCGCTCGGCGTACTCCTGCTCCTGCTCGCGCTCACGTTTTGGCTGTCGCGCTATGTGGCTACAGACACGGCGAGGCAGCGCGACCCGGCCCGTAATGACCCGGATGTGATGATTGAACGGTTTACCGCGCGCAAACTTTCGCCGACGGGCGACGTACAATATGTGCTGACGGCGCAGGCGATGACGCATTTTCCTGCCACTGATTCTTCACTGCTTGAGCAAGTCGTCTTCACCGCAACCACACCTGGACAGCCGACCCTCATTGCCCGGGCACCGCGGGGACGACTGGTTGCCGGTGGCGACGAGGTGATCATGGAGGGCGGTGTCGTGATCGATTCGAGCCAATCCGGAAGGTCACCGGCCATGAAGTTGCGCACACCACGGCTGACGGTGCTCCCGGAAAAAAACATTGCGCGTTCAACCGAGGGTGTTGTCATCGAGAGCGCGCAAGGAGTGATGAATGCGGCGGAATTTGAACTCAACAGCCTGACCAAGACCCTTCGGATGAGCAAAATGAGCGCAACGCTGGCGAGTGGAAGATGAGAATTTCTATGAGTGAGAGATCGGTCCAGCGGCAGAATGTGCTGAGCGACACGAGCTTAGGTTTTCGGTTGGCGATGAGTGCAGTACCAATTGTCTTCATTGCGGCGGCGCTGATTTCCGGACCCGCCAACGCCGAAAAGGCCGACCGGACCAAACCGATCGAAATTAACGCCGCTATTGGAACCTCCGACCTCGCCAACAACATCCAGACGCTCGAGGGAAATGTTGTTCTGGTGCAGGGGACAATGCGCATTACGGCAGATCGCATGCGTGTTGTTCGCGACGCGCAGGACCACATTTTTGCCGAACTGTTCGCCAACGCGGGCGGGCAGATATCGTTTCGAGAGAAGCGTGAAGGCTTCAGCGATTTCATGGACGGAACGGCAGACCGCGCGGAGTTCGACGACAAGGCCAATACCATCAAGCTGTTTTCGCGCGCCAAACTGAAAAACGGCGGAGACGAACTTACGGGCGAGTACATTTACTACAACTCCATCACCGAAGTCATCCAGGCGCTCGGCCGCGCTCCCGATGCCAAAGGCGTTGCCAACGCCAACCCGGTGCCCGGTGAGAACCGTGTCAAGATTGTCATTCAACCCCGTGCCGATACGCCGAGAGACGCCAGCAAGAATGCGACGAAAGATGCGGCGGTCGCGCCGGTGAAGAAATAGCTGTGGACGCCGCCCCTATTCTTGCTGCTCCGGAGACTGATGCAACGGCGACAGGCCAATCGCCGGTCAGCGTGTTGCGTGCGATGAACCTGCGAAAGGCCTACAAGAAGCGAGTCGTCGTGCACGACGTATCACTTGAGGTTAAAAGCGGGGAGGTGGTGGGGCTGCTCGGGCCGAACGGAGCGGGTAAAACCACCTGCTTTTATATGATCGTCGGCTTGGTTCCGGTCGACGGCGGCGAAATCCATTTGGATAACCACGCCATGTCGACGCTGGCCATCTATCAACGCTCGCGTTTGGGTGTCGCCTATCTTCCGCAGGAAGCGTCGATTTTTCGTAAGCTGACCGTGTCCGAAAATATTCAGGCGGTACTGGAGTTGCGCGACCTGAGTGCCGAGGAAATCGCGCAACGGCGTGATGCATTGATGGACGAACTGCATATCAGCCACCTGCGAAACAACCCGGCGCTGAGTCTATCCGGCGGCGAGCGGCGCAGGGTCGAGATTGCCCGCGCGCTGGCAGTGGAGCCGCGTTTTGTGTTGCTGGATGAGCCGTTTGCCGGGGTTGACCCAATCGCGGTAATCGACATCCAAGAAATCATCAAGTTCCTAACAAAACGCGGTATCGGCGTGCTCATTACTGACCACAACGTCCGTGAAACGCTGGGCATTTGTGACCACGCCTACATCATCAATCAGGGTCGCGTGCTGGCGATGGGTAAACCGGACGAAATTGTTGCTGACGAGACCGTCCGCAAAGTTTATCTTGGCGAGAATTTCCGGCTGTAGGCTGAACCATGAAAGCCGCGCTTCACCTGAAGCTTTCCCAGCATCTGGCGCTCACGCCGCAGCTGCAGCAGTCGATCAAGTTGCTACAACTTTCCACTGCGGAACTCAATCAGGAACTCGAAAAATTTCTGCTTGAAAATCCACTGCTGGAGCGTGAAGACCACGAGTCTGGCGATGCCAGTATGGTCGCCGGTGGTGCGGACGAAAGGGGCGAAAAAAATACCACTGCTGCCACCTCGGAGACCTATAGCGATTCCGACTATGCGCCGGGCGAAATGACGGCCACACAGGTGGCCAACGACACGTCGGATTCACGCGAGCTTGAGTTTGATAGTGGAGAGTTTTCGGGCGGTTCGTCACTGGACTCGATGGGGAGCAGTGCGGCCACCAGCGGTAACGACGACGGAGACCGCGCGGACCGCGATGAGTACAAATCTGCGGCGACACCATCGATCTCGCTGCCGCAACACCTGTTGCAACAGGTGGGGCTGACCGCACTCTCGCTGCGTGATCGTCAAATGGCAGCCTTCATCATCGCCCATCTGGACGACGATGGCTATCTAACCTACGACTTGGAAGATCTGGTGAACATGCTGGCGGCATCAGGCGATCAAATGCTCGATGAGATTGGCGATGATGACGTCGTCGAAGCGTTGCGCAGCGAACTCACCGTGGCGCTAAGCCATGTGCAACATCTTGAGCCGGTTGGCGTAGGCGCGCGAACACTCTCTGAATGTCTGCAATTGCAACTGGATCAACTCCCGCCATCAACGCCGCACCTGGCCGACGCGCGTGCACTAGTGGAAAATCATCTTGACGCTCTCGGGCAACGAGACTTTACGAAACTCAAACGCGTGCTGCGGCTGAGCGATGACGCGCTCAAGTCGACGCGTGCGCTGATCGTTTCGCTCGAACCAAAGCCGGGTCGAGATTTTGGCGTGGGCGAGACCCGCTATGTGGTGCCTGATGTGGTGGTCAAGAAAGTGCGCGGACGTTGGCGCGCGATGCTTAATCAAGCGGCCATGCCCAAGCTTCGCGTTAATCAGTTTTACGCGGACCTCGTGCAAAAGAGTCGGGACGCAAACGGCAAAAACCTCGCCGGTCAATTGCAGGAGGCACGCTGGCTGATCAAGAATATTCAGCAGCGTTTCGACACAATCCTGAAAGTGACGGAAGCCATTGTTGAAAACCAGCGCCACTTCTTTGATCACGGCGAAGTGGCAATGCGCCCGTTGGTGTTGCGCGAGATTGCGGATCAGGTCGGACTGCATGAGTCCACTGTATCGAGGGTAACGACGCAAAAGTATATGCTCACTCCGCGAGGGATTTTTGAGCTCAAGTACTTCTTTGGCTCAAGCGTTCCAACGGAGGCGGGCGGCTCATGTTCTGCGACAGCTATTCGCGCGCTGATCCGTCAACTAGTGGAAGCCGAAGATCAGCGTAAGCCCTTGTCGGATAACAAGATTGCGGACATTTTATCGAACCAAGGCATTCTCGTTGCGCGCCGCACCATCGCGAAATACCGCGAGTCGCTGCAAATCCAGCCGGCGAGCCTGCGTAAATCTTTGTGAATTTTTTCTTTAAGGAGGATTCATAGATGCGCTGAACAGGCGGTGGATTGCCCATCATTTTGCTGGTTGCACGGATTGTCGAATGGGCGTATCTTGAAGCGAGCAACTATTTATTTGCGTCCCTGATCGGGGGCGGATAAACCGGGCACATGATGTGTCCATTTGAAAGGAGATCGGCATATGAACTTGCACATGACAGGCCATCACCTCGAAATCACGCCGTCCATGCGTGATTACGTCGCTGCCAAGATGACCCGAATAAATCGCCACTTTGAGCACGTTATTGACGTGAACATGATCCTCACCGTCGAAAAATTGCGACAGAAGATCGAGGCGAATGTGCATCTCTCCGGTAAGGATATTTTTGTAGAGTCCGCAGACGCCGATATGTACGCCGCGATCGACCTGCTGGTCGACAAACTTGACCGACAAATCGTCAAGCACAAAGAGAAAATCAAGAGCAATCACGTCGCTGAAGCACCCAAGCGCGCCATACTCGACTCGTAGGTATCCGGCAATTTTTGTTAGAGCCGCCCGACCACCCAGCAATTGCTGGCGGCGGGCGGTTTGCATTTTAGGGCACCACTCGTGGTGCGCCCCGACCCCCGCCGTCAGACCCCCGCGTCAGACCCGACTACGCGGCGTAGAATAGCCCACCTTACTCCCGAACCCGCACTATGCCCGTCGCAACTTTTGCCAAGTACTTACCGATTACGCACGTACTACTTGACCTGGATGTATCCAGCAAGAAACGTCTCTTTGAGCAAATCGGCCTGCTGTTTGAAAACGAAAACAAGATCGCACGGGCAACCGTGTTTGACGCGTTGTTTGCCCGGGAGAAATTGGGTTCCACCGGCTTGGGACACGGTGTCGCCATTCCACACGGCCGCATTAAAAACCTGCGCGACACGCTCGCAATATTTATCCGTACCAAGGATGGCGTTCCGTTTGAATCCCCCGACGGGGAAGCTGTCCGACTGGTGTTCGCCATGCTGGTGCCTGAGCATGCGACCGAGCAGCATCTGAATCTGTTGTCCGAGCTCGCCCAAGCATTCAGCGATAGCGAACTGCGTGACGCGCTGCTGGCCGAGCCGGACAATGCGCGCGCGCACGACATGTTGATCTACGGTTCACCGACCGGTGCCGCGTATGCCGCAATTCACCGTACAGCAGCTCTTTGAGGACCGACGTGAGAAGCTGTCGCTGACCTGGGTTGGAGGTCAGCGGGGCGCATCGCGCGAGCTCACCAACGACGCGCTGAACCGTCCGGGAGTTGGACTCGTCGGACATCTGAACCTCATTCATCCGATATTCATTCAAGCACTGGGTCTGTCGGATGTTGAGTATCTGGACAACTTGGACGGGCCGCAGCTCGCCGCCAGTCTCGAAGCGTTGTGTACCAGCGAAACGCTCGCCATTTTTCTGTGTGATGGTGCCGACGCACCCAAGTATCTAATTGAGGCCGCCGACCGATACGGCACCCCGCTGTTCTTGTCGCAAAAAAAGAGCCGTGTGTTCGTCAATCTGTTACGGCCTTACCTGCAACGCGAGCTTTCAGAAATCACCACCTCTCACGGCGTGTTCCTAGATGTGCTGGGCTTTGGTTTGCTCGTCACGGGAGACTCGCAAATCGGCAAGAGCGAG
>JAYVUH010000522.1:0-3493 GCA_043788115.1 Burkholderiales bacterium | reverse complement strand
GCGCGGCTACGACATCACGCAATACACGCTGCAATGTTTCGGCGGTGCCGGCGGGCAGCACGCCTGCCTGATCGCCGACAAGCTTGGCATGCCGCGCGTCTACATCCATCCTTACGCGGGCGTGCTCTCGGCCTACGGCATGGGTCTGGCCGATCTCACCGCGATGCGTGAGCGTGCGATTGAATTGCAACTGGTGCCTGCCTCAAGAGTGGCTCTGGATGCGGCTTTTGAGGCCTTGACCTTTGAGACCCGCACCCAGATTGCCTCACAGGGCATCGCTCAAGAGAAAATCATCATCAAACGGCGCATCCACGTGCGCTACGACGGTACCGACTCTGCGCTGGTGGTAGACGATGGCACGCTGGACGAAATCAAGACGCGCTTCGAAGCCGCGTACCGGATGCGCTATTCGTTTTTGATGGAACACAAGGCGCTGGTGGTGGAGGCGGTTTCAGTCGAAGCGATTGGAAAATCGGACGAGTCTGATCAAGCCGGCGCGGCTGGTGTGGCGGCGTTTCCGTGGCGTGCCCGCTCTGGCGCGCTCACCGCCATCGAGACTGTGCGCATGTTCTCCGGCGGCACGCATCACGCGACGCCGGTGTATCTGCGTGATCAAATGCAATCCGGCGACAAAGTCGCGGGCCCGGCCATCGTCGCCGAGCAAAACGCGACGACCGTCGTCGAGCCGGGCTGGCAGCTTGAAGTGACCGCGCTCAATCACCTCTTGCTCACGCGCGCTGTGCCGCGACCCAAGCAGCACGCGATTGGCACCACCGCCGATCCGGTGATGCTGGAGATTTTCAACAATCTGTTTATGGCCATCGCCGAGCAGATGGGCTTGACGCTCGCCAACACTGCCTACTCGGTGAACATCAAGGAGCGGCTCGATTTTTCGTGTGCCGTGTTCAACCAGCATGGCGATTTGATCGCCAACGCGCCACACATGCCGGTGCATTTGGGTTCGATGGGCGAGAGCATCAAAACGGTGATCCTCCAGAACACGGCCGCGAAGGGACGCGCAATCAAACCCGGCAACGTCTATGTGCTCAACGCGCCCTACGCCGGCGGCACGCATCTGCCGGACATCACGGTGATTACACCGGTGTTTGACGAAGAGAACAAACAGATCCTGTTCTACGTCGGCTCGCGCGGCCATCACGCTGACATCGGCGGCATTTCCCCTGGCTCGATGCCACCCAATTCAAAAGTGGTGGAAGAAGAGGGCGTGCTGATCGACAACTTCCTCCTCGTCGAACAAGGCCGCCTGCGCGACGCCGAGACGCGCGCGCTGCTGGCATCCGGAAAATACCCGTCGCGCAACGTCGACCAAAACATGGCCGACTTGCGCGCGATGATCGCCGCCAACGAAAAAGGCGTGCAGGAACTCGGCCGCATGGTCATCGAGTTCGGCCTCGCCACCGTACACGCCTATATGCAACACGTGCAGGACAATGCCGAAGAATCGGTGCGCCGCGTGCTCGACGTGTTGAAGGACGGCGCGTTTGCCTACGAGATGGATCACGGTGCGGTGATCAAAGTCAACATCACCATCGACAAACCGAATCGCAGCGCCACCATCGACTTCACCGGCACCAGCATGCAAGTGCCGAACAATTTCAACGCACCTTCGGCCGTGTGTTATGCAGCGGTGCTCTACGTGTTCCGCTCGCTGGTGGACGACGACATTCCGCTCAACGCCGGCTGCTTAAAGCCGCTCAAGGTCATCATCCCGGAAGGCTCGATGCTCAACCCGCGTTACCCGGCTGCGGTGGTGGCCGGGAACGTTGAGACCAGCCAGTGTTTGACCGACACGCTCTATGGCGCGCTCGGCGTGATGGGCGCGTCTCAAGGCACGATGAACAACTTCACCTTTGGCAACGACAAGTATCAGTATTACGAAACGATCTCGTCGGGCAGTGGCGCAGGTGATGGTTTTGATGGTTGTACGCCTGTGCAGACGCATATGACCAACAGCCGCATGACCGATCCCGAGGTTTTGGAGTTTCGCTATCCGGTGCGCGTCGAGGAGCATTCGATCCGCTATGGCTCCGGCGGCAAAGGCCGGTGGAGCGGCGGGCCGGGCGCGTTGCGGCGCATCCGGTTTCTTGAAACGATGACGGGGAGTGTGTTGTCCGGGCATCGTCGTGTACCGCCGTATGGCATGCAGGGCGGCGGCGATGGCGAGGTTGGGCAGAACTGGGTTGAGCGCGCGGATGGTTCTGTGACCAAGCTTGGGGGCAGCGACGAAACCCTGTGCCAACCGGGGGATGTGTTCGTGATTCAAACGCCGACAGCAGGTGGGTTTGGCGCTTCAAGCGATTGACCGTTGGAAGTGAATGGCAGTCGGAAGTGATGTCACTTTCTGGCTCAATTCGGGAATTGCCAGCCTCCCCGAAGTTGCAAGCGGAGGTTGATGACGATATACCGCTATAAATTTGCTGGATTTCCGGCCATCGCCTGCCGCTTGCAAAATTTATTTTGATCTAAGATGACGGCATCTTGTACTAAATAAGGCGGTTTGTCATGGCGCTAAAAGATACTTTGAAAATGATTCGCGAGGACAAAGGTCACGCGCTTGTTCACGCGCATAGTCGAAAAATTGAATGGCTCAATCAGCTCAACGGATTGATACGCACAATAAATGGCTGGATTCTTTCGTTGGAAACCGAGGGTTTGGTCAAAAGAACCGAGCATGACGTAACGATCGAAGAGGAACTTCTGGGTTCGTACAGCGCACCGTCACTCATTCTTGATTTTCAAGGAACTCGTGTGGAATTTATGCCGGTGGGTACCTACATCATCGGCTGCGCTGGCCGCGTGGACGTAATCACAACCAACAGTCGATTGAATCCGGCGATGGTGCTCCTGCCGAGTATCAAATCGCCACAGTGGCAATTTGCAAAAGACGCTAGGGCGTCATCTGTGGTGTTCGATCAGAACTGCTTCGAGAGCTTTGTTGAAGATGCAATCGAGAGAGCTGGCCGCATCGCATTTTCCGCCTAAGGCAGCAATGCAATGAGCGATGAACTTTCCGACTGTCTTCGCCGGTATCACTTGCTGCAGCAAATCCGTTCGCAGAGCCGGACGAGAGTGCTTGCTCAACCGGCGGGCGAATATTCCCGCAGTTTGCTCGGCAACGAAAAAATTGACGGCGGGCGCATAAATCAAATATTTGACGACGCTGACGAAGCCTTGCGAGATTTGTTCATAGTTGAGTTGGTCGCGACTTTTGAGCGCGTGATTTTTGGATTGGCTGGTACCGCTATAGGGGAGTTTCGCAGAGCTGTTGATTTGGTGCCAGAGCGAACGCCGTTTTATGAATTCCGGGCTCGATTCATTTTTACGGCAGAATCGATTGGAAATTTGGGTGGGATGCGCGAAATACTGAAGGATTTGTGCGTTAACTTCGACAGAATCAGAGTGATTGTTGAGTATCGAGATTGGGTCGCGCATGGGAAGCGTTTTGCCAGAAAACCGTCTATTTCTTCAGTTG
>JAYVUH010000521.1:0-3131 GCA_043788115.1 Burkholderiales bacterium | reverse complement strand
CTGGAGCCGGGCAGAAAAAATCCGGAGAAAGTCAGTGGTAATTCCATTTCCAAACCATTAATCATTTATTAACGGAGTAGCCCATCATGGAGCGTAGCGCAATGCGGGACGGTGCTTGTGTGGTGACCGCCCTGCAATACGCTGCGCTTCTTGCAGGCTACTCCGTTAATAAATGATTAATGGTTTGGAAATGGAATTACCACTGACTTTCTCCGGATTTTTTCTGCCCGGCTCCAGGGCTTTTTGAGTCAAAGTGAACTGACCATGAAAATTTCATTCGCCGCGTACTTGCCACCGCACGCCTCTACGTCGGATACCGAGCGCACGTCGGCTAGTCTGCGAACGCGACACAAGTTTGTTCGTCCGGCATTGTTTGCCGCAGCGCTGGCCATCAGCGGCGTTGTCGGCGCTGCAAACGCACAGGTGAATCTGACCGTCATGCCCGCAGCAGGGCCGCTCACCAAGCAGACCATGTCGCGCTTGCTACTGACGGATGTTGCGCGATCCGGAAATCGCACGGTAGCCGTCGGTGACCGCGGCTATGTGGTGTATTCGGATGACAACGGCGGCAGCTGGTCGCGTGCTAAGACGCCTGCCGGTTTGGCGTTGTTGAATGGCGTCCATTTTTCCGACGCAAACACCGCTTGGGCGGTGGGTCACGATTCCGTCATCCTCAAATCGACCGATCAAGGCAAGGAATGGACGCAGTCGTATTCCTCGTCCAAAGATCAGCGTCCATTGATGGACATCGTCTTTAACGACGCGAATCAGGGTTTCGCTGTCGGGGCCTACGGCGCGTTTCTCGAAACCAACGACGCAGGCAAGAGTTGGTCGGCACGCAAGGTGATCCCGTCGGCTGAGAAGCCCGCCAAACCCGTGGCCCCGGCAGGACGCGGCAATCGTGCCAAGGCTACCGATCTTGAGGACGATGTTGGCAAGTCTGCCGACGAAGACAAACACCTGAATGCAATCGTCAAACTCGCCGATGGCAAGCTCTTTATCGCGGGTGAGGCCGGCACGTTGCTGCTGTCCGTCGATGCTGGCAAGACTTGGGCGCGGGTGGCGTCACCATACAAAGGCTCTTTCTTTGGTGCCGTGCAAGCTAATGACGGCAGCGTGCTGGTGCTCGGTTTGCGGGGAAACGTGTTCCGCTCGCCAGACGCAAGTCTCAAGTCGTGGGAAGTGGTTGCGACCAACACTAAAGCCTCAATGATGGGTGCCACCAAGCTTGCCGATGGTTCTATCGTGCTCTCGGGACTGTCCGGCACCATGCTCATTTCACGCGATAACGGCAAGACCTTCTCAGCGATGAATTCCGGCACTATCAAGCCCCTATCCGCGACCGTTCCCGGCGCGGCCAACTCGCTGACGGTGGTTGGCGAAACCGGCGCCAGGGATGTGCCGATTACCGTTGCCGCCAAAAGCGAAGCCAAAAAGTAACCCGCCGCATCACAACAAGCGCAATTCGGGAACCGACGCCAAATGAATCTACACGCCCTCATCAGCAAGTTTTCAGCCTTTATTTTCAACAACCGGCGCGCGTTGCTCATCACCTTCAGCGTAATGACGGTAATTTTTCTGGTCTCCGCAAGCCAGCTGAAGGTCGACGCTGGTTTCAACAAGATGGTGCCGCTAACGCACCCGTACATGAAGGTCTACAAGGAATACGAAACGGTATTCGGCGGTGCTAATCGCGTAGCGATTGCGATCGTGCAAAAAGAAGGCGACATCTACAACAAAGAGTTCATGGACACCTTGAAGGCCGCCACCAACGAGGTGTTGGTGCTCGAAGGTGTTGATAAGGCGAGTGTGCGGTCGTTATTCACGCCCAACACCCGTTTCATTGAAGTCGTTGAAGAAGGTTTCGCCGGCGGCAATGTAATCCCGGCAACGTTTCAAGGTACACCCGAAGACCTCGCCACTGTGCGCGGCAATGTTCAGAAGTCCAATGAAATCGGCCGCACGGTCGCCACCGATTTCAGCGGTGCGCTAATTTCGGCGGGCCTGCTCGAGTACATTCCAAGAGAGGGCGGCAAAGTCGAGAAGCTCAACTACTTCGAACTCTCAAAGAAGCTCGACGCCATTCGTGTCAAGCATGAAAATCCAAACCGCACAGTGCATGTCATCGGTTTCGCCAAAGCGGTTGGTGATATCGCCAGCGGCGCACAGGGCGTCGTTGCGTTCTTTGGCATTGCCTTCGTCATTACCGCCGCGCTGATGTACTGGTTCGTCAAGGACATCAAGCTCACCGCCATATCGCTGGTGGTGGCCATGATGCCGGTGTTGTGGTTGTTGGGCACGCTGCCGATCATCGGTTTCGGTATTGATCCGCTGTCCATCCTCGTACCGTTCCTGATATTTTCCATCGGCGTTTCGCACGCCGTGCAAATGACCAAAACGTGGGAACGCGAAGTGGCCGATGGCGCAGACTCTTTGCAGGCGGCGAAGAATTCATTCTCCAAACTGTTCATCCCCGGCACGCTGGCGTTGCTGACCAATGTGCTGGGTTTCGCGGTAATCCTGATCATCCCGATCGATATCGTGCGCGAGCTCGGCATCACGGCCTCGCTCGGTGTGGCATGGATGATCATCACCAACAAGATGCTGCTGCCGATCCTTTTGTCGTATCTGAAAATTTCGACGCAGACGCTTGAGAAGGAGCACGAACAAGAGGGGCGCGTCGATAAGATGTGGCGCTCTGCGGCGAAATTCGCCGACAAGAAGCACGCACTGTGGGCGATCGGCGTTTCCGTGCTGGTGTTGGCGTTCGGGCTGTGGAAAGCGCAGGGCCTCAAGGTTGGTGACTACGGGCAGGGCGTGCCTGAGTTGCGTGCCGAGTCGCGCTACAACATGGACAACGCAATGATCGTTTCGAAGTTTGCCATAGGCGTTAATACGCTCGGTGTGGTGGCACAGACCAAAGACGTCGCCGGTGCATGCACCAACTACGACGTGATGACGACGATTGAGAAGTTCGACTGGTATATGCAGAACGTGCCGGGCGTGCAGTCGGTGACATCCCTGCCCGGTGTGGCAAAGACGATCAACGCCGGCTTCAACGAAGGCAATCTGCGGTGGCGCCAGTTGCCGCGCGATCCTAGCACCATGGCGCAGAGTGTAACGCCGGTCGA
>JAYVUH010000520.1:0-4333 GCA_043788115.1 Burkholderiales bacterium | reverse complement strand
TGAGAGCTTGGCGGATGCCAACACCATGGTCCCGGCGCTGAGTGCCAACAGCAACGAGATACCGAACACACCGAGCACCGGCGCGTATCCAGCCAACGGCGCCATCGCGCCAGCCGATGGCGTCTGCGAGTAGCCTACGATCAGCCAAGGAAAGCCCGTGACAACCCACGCCCGCAGCGCCTCGGTCGCAACGAATGCGGCTGGCATCAACGCCAGCAACTGCCAACGCGGTCGGCACTTGAACTTGGACTGGACAAATCCGGCCAGCGCCGGGAAAAGTGACAGGTATGCGCAAAACAGAAACACGGCAATCGCGGCGATCGGTGCAGGCATGCCGCCGTAAGTGTGAAGGCTGACATAAAGCCACGACACGCCCACCAGAAATAATCCCAGCCCCCAGCAAAAGCCGATGATCGCCGCCCGCCACGCGCCTTGGGCACCATGCCACAACGCAAACAGCATCGTCAGCGACAGCAACGCGACCGGCCAAGCATGAAATGGGGCGAATGCAGCAACGGCGATTCCGCCGGCGAAAGCCGCGAGCAACGCGTCGCGCCAAACGCTGCGGCCCGCCTGCAATGTTGCCTTAGCGATCAAGGGTGCCGCTCATGCGCGGCCTAGGCGGGCGTATCCGCAGACTTGCCTGAATCCGCTTGTTGTGGATTCCCCGCGCCGTGGCCGCCGATTGGTGGCGGCACTACCCGCTCGACCATCACCGAGTGAACCTTGCGGCTGTCGGCGCGCAACACCAAGAAGCGAAAACCGTCGAATGTAATGGACTCGTTGCGCTTCGGCACGTGCCCGAAGTGGCTAACCACCAAGCCACCAACCGTATCGAAATCCTCATCCGGAAAATTGGAGGCAAAGTGCTCGTTAAAACTCTCGATTTCCGTAATCGCTTTGACACGATAGCGGCCGCCTTTATCGGGAAGGATATTGTCTTCTGTCTCGTCGAAATCAAACTCATCTTCGATGTCACCAACAATTTGCTCGATCACGTCTTCGATGGTAATGAGCCCAGCGACGCCGCCGTACTCATCTACCACGATGGCGATGTGATTCCGATTGGCCTTGAATTCGCGCAACAGCACATTCAGCCGCTTTGATTCCGGCACAAACACGGCTGGCCGCAGCATATCCCTGACATCGAACTCATCCGCATTCGCGTAATAGCGCAGCAGGTCCTTGGCGAGCAGGATACCGATCACATTATCGCGACTGTTCTCAAACACCGGGAAGCGCGAATGCGCCGTCTCGATCACGCCCGGAATGAATTGTTCGGGCTCATCCTCGACGTCAATCATGTCCATCTGAGAGCGCGGCAACATCACGTCGCGCACCTGCATTTCTGAGACCTGCAACACGCCCTCGATCATGGTCAGCGCGTCGGCGTCCAGCAGCTCATTCTCCAGCGCACCATGCAGCAATTCGACCAGCTGATCCCTGTCTTCGGGTTCACGTAGCAACAGCGAAGACAAGCGTTCCATCAGCGAGCGTTTGGGGGAATCATCCATTGGGGGTCGGGGCTGTTGCGAAGTGATCATTTTAACCGACCTGCATGAGTCAAAAATGACAAGCTGCCGGTTTGTTAGGGAACCTCTGATCAAGTTCAGTTCTAAGTCAGACTAGGCGCGAGCATAAAAATATTGACGCCGCATATGTTTGATATGTAAGGAGATATTTTTATGTGAGCAACAACCTCATTTGACAAGACCGAAGCGACGAAATGGACTTAATCAGAGGTTCCTTAGGAAAGCTACGCGCGGACGCCGCGCACTCAACGACAGCGCTCTAGGTTCGGTAGGGGTTACTGATTCCAAGCCCTGCCAGAATGTCGACTTCAAGCGCCTCCATACGTTTGGCTTCACGAGACGATGCATGATCATGGCCGGCCAGGTGCAGTACACCGTGTATGCACAGGTGGGCATAGTGCGCGGTCAGTGATTTGGCCTGTATTTTTGCTTCGAACGAAATGACCGGCGCACAAAGCACCAGGTCGCCCTGCAGCAGGCGCGCGCGCGGCTCGTGGTAGACAAACGTTAGGACATTGGTCGCGTAATCCTTGCCGCGAAACGCCAAATTGAGATTGCGTCCCTCGGCAGCATTGACGATTCGTAAGGTGATTTCGAAGTGCGTCGGCACCGGGGTGAGCTTCGACAAGGCCGCACGAACCCACTTGCGCAGCGTGCGATCACCCGGAATATTCGGCAATCGGCTGACGCGCTGGATGGATAGCGAAGACGGCGCTTGCGTCATCGCAGAAAACCAAACACGCCAATTGGCGGGGTTCTTGAGGCATTTTTGCCTGAAAACACCCGCAGATAGAGGACTTTCACTTTCGACTTCATTTTCAACACTACCCGCGCCGTCCGCGCGTGTGTTCGTCGTAGGCCGTCACGATCGACTGCACCAATGGATGGCGGACGACATCGACGGCCTGAAAAATAGTGAATCCGATGCCCTGTACACCATGCAACACGTTGCGTGCATCGACGAGCCCACTCACCGTGCCGAATTTCAAATCAACTTGCGTGACATCCCCGGTGATGACCGCCTTGGTGCCAAAGCCGATACGCGTCAGAAACATCTTCATTTGCTCAGGCGTGGTGTTCTGCGCCTCGTCAAGAATGACGAACGAGTGATTCAACGTCCGCCCGCGCATGAATGCCAACGGTGCGACTTCAATTTGATTGCGCTCGAACATCTTGCTCACGCGATCATAGCCAAGCAAATCGTACAGCGCATCGTATAGCGGCCGAAGATAGGGATCAATCTTCTGCGAAAGGTCGCCCGGTAGGAACCCCAGCCGCTCACCCGCCTCGACGGCCGGCCGCGTGAGGACAATGCGTTTGACCAGATCGCGCTCGAATGCGTCGACCGCGCAAGCAACTGCCAAGTAAGTTTTGCCGGTGCCGGCCGGGCCGACGCCAAACGTAATGTCGTGCGACTGAATTAATTTCAGGTACTGCGCCTGACGGTCGGTGCGGGCGCGCAAGTCAGCGCGCTTGGTGTGTAGCGTGACCGCTTCGTCATCGGCCATGTTGCCGGCATCGACTTTGCCCGGCTTCGCATGGCGGCTATGTTGCACCTCCACCAGTCCGAGTTGGATCTCTTCGACTGAAAGATCGGCGTGCGCTCTTGCATAGAACTTGTTGAGCGCCTTGGCGGCGACTTCAATCTTGTCACGCTCACCGGCCACGGCGAACTTCTCCCCGCGTCTGGAGATCGTCACGTCCAGCGCGACTTCAATCTGCCTGAGGTTCCCATCCAACGCGCCACACAGCGCGTTGAGTCGATGATTGTTGACGGGCGTGAAAGAAAATTCGAGCGACGGCGTCTTCATCTCTCAGGTCGCCTTCGCATCCGGCACGCTGGTAACAATTTGACCTCGCAACGTGAAGTGCATTGCCTGTGTAATACGCACGTTAACGAACTGTCCGATCAAATCCGGGCTGGCGGGGAAGTTGACGACGCGGTTGTTGTCGGTGCGCGCCATCAATTCGTTTGTATCCTTGCGGGAAACACCATCAACCAGCACGCGCTGCACGGTGCCGACCATGGACTCTGACACCGCCGTCGACTGCGCTTCCAGCACTTTTTGCATTTGCTGTAGCCGCGTGAGCTTGACGGCATGCGGCGTGTCGTCATGCAAGCTTGCAGCCGGCGTGCCGGGCCGGCGTGAATAGATAAACGAAAACGCCCCGTCAAACTTGAGTTCGTCAATCAGTTTCATGGTGCGGTTGAAATCGGCTTCGGTTTCACCGGGAAAGCCGACGATGAAATCGCTCGATATCGAAATGTCCGGCCGAATTTCGCGCAGCCGTCGGATGATCGACTTGTACTCGATAACGGTATAGCCGCGCTTCATCGCCGCCAGCACCATGTCGCTGCCGGCTTGCACCGGCAGGTGTAGCTGTGAAACGAGCTTTGGCAGTCGCGCGTAGCAATCGATCAGCCGCTGGGTAAATTCAAGCGGATGCGAAGTCGTATAGCGGATGCGCTCGATGGGTGGGATGCCATGCACCGCCGTAAGCAGCAACGCGAAGTCGGCGTCCAGTTCTTCACCGCTGTCGGGGTCCATCATCTTGCCCACGTAGGCGTTGACGTTTTGTCCGAGCAATGTGACCTCTTTGACGCCGCGTGACGCCAGCTCGCGAATCTCATTCATCACATCTGCAAAGGGCCGCGAAATTTCCTCTCCGCGCGTGTACGGCACCACACAGAAGCTACAGTACTTGGAGCAGCCTTCCATGATCGACACGAATGCGGTCGGGCCGTCCACACGGGCAGGCGGCATGTCATCAAATTTTTCGTTTTCCGGAAACGAAATATC
>JAYVUH010000519.1:0-2207 GCA_043788115.1 Burkholderiales bacterium | reverse complement strand
GCTAGTCGCTGGGACCGGGGTGTTGTTGCCAACGATGTTGGTGACCAGCAAGCCACCGGTGACCGAGATGAACGGTGATGGCGTGACAGGTGTGCCGTTGGCATTGTCTTGCGCGTTCCAGCGAGAGCCGATGGTCTCGAATTCACGCGTGTGTTTGGCGCTGCGTCCACCGAACTTGATGTTCTTGAAGATGCCGTCAGCAAATTTGTACTCGCCGTCGAGGTGCAGGTAATCCTCTTTGTCGGTCGAATTGACTTTGGCACCGGTGTTACTCATTTGCACGTAGCTGGCCGGGTTGGCAAGGTTGATCGGCTGGCCAGTGACCGAATCGGTAAGGGTGTAATCGGTGGGACGTCCGCCGTTGATGCGGTAGGTCATGTTGGGATTGATGAGGCCAAAGGTGAGCGATGGCTGCGAGTTGGTCACACCGCTGCCTTCGGTGTTGCCAAGCCGCCACTTGAATGACAGTGCGTCTGTCGCGTTCCACTTGCCTTCGAAATCAGTAAATTCTGAAAGTGACTTGGCACCTTCGCGCAGGTTGTGATCGAACTGAAAGCCGATCACGCGTTGCGTCGCTGCCGCGTTGGCAGGACGTACTAACGACGCGCCGACCAGAACGCCGTTTTCGACCACGCCGTTCTGAATCTGCCAGCCGTTTCCAAGCAGCGTGTTCGGCAGTGCGAAGCCGCTGGAGTTGTAGTTATCCGCCTTGAGTTCTGAGCGGAAGTAGGCGAAGTTGAGGTCGAGGTCTTTGGTTGGCTTCCATTGCAAGCCAATGTAGCCACCGACACGCTCACGCACTCCTTCAAACAAGGCTGAGTTCAAACTGCCCGGCATGCGCACATCGGTTTGTGTCGGCGTGCTGGTGGTCGCTGCCGCTTGCGCTGCAGCCAGCAGCGCGGGGTTGTTCGACGCATTTGCTTGCGCCACCGAGATGTAGTTGAAGCCGAAGGTTTCCTGACCGTCGCGACGCAGATGGCGATTCTCGGTGTAACCCTGAATCAACGCGCCGAAAGTCTTGTCGTCGTTTTGCCATGCGAGCAATCCCGACACCTGACCATCGGTTTTCTTGGGCAAATCGGCGTAAACACCACCGATCGAAATTTCGCCGGTCACCAGTTTGCGAAAATTGGTGAGTGGTTTGCGAAAGATTACGTCGACCGTGCCAGCAACGCCGCCTTCTGTAATGTCGGCACGTCCGTTTTTGTAGACGATCGATTGGCCAATCAACTGCGAAGGCATCAAACCAAAACCAACACTGCGACCGCTCGAGCCTTGGTCGCCAACGTGCCAGTCGCCAGAGGAAAGCGCGTGGCCGTTAACCGTTACCAGATTCAGGTTCGGGCTGGTGCCGCGAATCGCGACGCGCTCGGCTTCGTCCATCGCCAGCGCTCCACCGTATTGCACGTTCACACCGGTTAGTCGCGAGAGGGCATCTGCGATGTTCTTGTCTGGGAGCTTGCCGACGTCTTCTGCGGACACGACCTCAACGTTGCTGTCGGCATCCTTCTTGGTTTCAATCGAGCGCTCTAGTGAGGCGCGAATACCGGTGACGACGATGGTGTCCACCGTCTCCGCTTTTTTGGCCGCTGCGGCTTTTTTAGCCTCATCCGCCTTTTTGGCCTCTTCTGTTTTCGGCGCTACTGATTGTGCGATGACGGCCTGAGGAACGAACCCCATCATTGCCAGTGAAATGGCCGCAACAAGCGGCTTTTTGTGAAAGACCATGTGATTCGCTCCTGAGTGTGAAGAGGTGCTTTCGTGCCCATCGACAGATGCGCAGCAACACCTTGAGTTTGACCGGGAAACAATACCAATTAGTAACCACTGCCCGGAACTTTGCTACCAGTTGCAAACAAAATCAAGTACCTTTTGGACAAAAGCGCTGTGCGTGTGGTTTATGTCGCAAAAAAACAAAGTCCTTATAAATAAAGGCGTTTGAGGTATTTTGTGCCTGAAAAGCGCATCATTTCTGGACTTTGCTTTTACGCAGACCCTGCGAAAAGTGGTCTGGTCAGCGACCGGTGTCGCGACACTACGTTCGCAAAAAGACCTTGCGCGCGCTACACCACGCACCAACCGCAGCGATGGCGAGCGTGTAGAGCCAGCCGCGTAGCGCGCCGAGCCACGGGCTAGCGGTGAGCCGCGCGGCGATGTCGCCGAGCCCAGTCATGGCGAGCACTGGCGTGAGGAGGCTGTTCACACCC
>JAYVUH010000518.1:0-4604 GCA_043788115.1 Burkholderiales bacterium | reverse complement strand
ATGAGTGGCGAGGTTCCCGACAGCATGAACGGCGGATGCTTTACCAGCTGCGATAGCCAAAGCGTGGTGCACACCGCAAATCCAACCCCGGCCGGCACTGCCACCACCTCCCACACGAAGTGCCCGAAAAACCTCGCTAAGAAAACGGTGAGAAAGCCAGTCAGCAAAGCGCCAATGAGAAAGAAAACGAGCTGAATCACCCAACGTGAAACGCGCAGCGAAGATTTTGTTTTTGCCATTTCGATCAAATGCCAAGCCTGGCAGTCTCATCCGCGACTTGGTGACGATTTCCAGCTGCGCATGCGAACGTTGTCAGATATCGAGCAACAACCGCGCCGGATCTTCCAACGCTTCTTTCATAGCGACCAGTGACAGTACCGCTTCACGGCCGTCGATGATGCGATGGTCGTAGCTCATCGCCAAATAGTTCATCGGGCGAATGACGATTTGCCCGTTCTCGACAACCGGACGGTCCTTGGTGGCATGCACACCAAGAATCGCCGACTGCGGCGGGTTGATGATTGGTGTCGACAACATGGAACCAAACACCCCGCCGTTGGAAATCGAGAACGTCCCACCGGTCAAGTCTTCCATGGTGAGTTTGCCGTCCTTTGCCTTTTGGCCAAATTCAGCAATCTTCTTTTCAATATCCGCAATCGACATCTGGTCGGCGTCGCGCAAGATCGGCACCACCAATCCACGCTCGGTACCGACGGCAATACCGATGTCGTAATAGCCGTGATAGACGATATCGTTACCGTCGACAGACGCGTTGACCACGGGATACTTTTTCAGCGCATGCACGGCCGCTTTGACGAAGAACGACATAAAGCCCAGCTTCACGCCGTGCTGCTTTTCGAACTTGTCCTTGTAGGTATTGCGTAACGCGATCACCGGGCCCATGTTCACTTCGTTGAACGTGGTAAGAATGGCAGCGGTCGATTGCGACTGAACGAGGCGCTCGGCCACGCGGGCCCGTAGACGCGACATTGGCACACGCTGCTGCGCCCTATCGCCCTGCGGGATCATGACCGCCGGTGCGACTGGCCTCGCGGCCGCTGGAGTCGCCGCGGCGGCGGGAGCCTCAGCGACCTTACCCGCCACTTTGTTGACAACATCTTCCTTAGTCACCCGCCCGCCGCGGCCCGTCCCGCTGACCTCGGTGAGGCTGTTCTCTGCGGCGATCTTTGCTGCGGCTGGACTCATCGCTGGTGCGACGGCTGACTTCGACGCTGCTGCAGGTGCGGCCGCCGTGGGCGCTGACGTGGCGGCCGACATTGCTGCCGGCGCAACAGAGGTTGCAGCGGCCGTTGTATCAATGGTTGCAATCACTTCGCCGGAGATGACGGTCGTTCCGTCGCCCTTGGTAATCTTGACCAACACACCATCGGCGGGTGCTGGCAACTCCATGACGACCTTGTCCGTCTCGATATCGATGAGATTCTCATCGCGCTTGACGGCTTGGCCCTCACGCTTATGCCAGGAGACAAGTGTGGCTTCGGCGACGGATTCTGAAAGTTGCGGGATTTTGACTTCGATTTGCATTTGATGGTCCTTGGTATTCGACACGCCACGCGCATTCAACTGTTTGATTACTGGTTTGGTGCGGCTTCCCAACTCAGCGCCACATTAACCAACTCTTTCTGTTGCTCATTGTGTTTGGTTAGAGAGCCAACCGCAGGCGACGCTGACGTCGCCCGGCCGGCATAGCTGAGCGTCTGCTCTTTACGCATATTGCGCAACAAATAATGTTGAATGCGATGCCATGCGCCCTGATTTGCGGGCTCTTCTTGCGACCAAACCACTGACTTTGCGCTCGGATAGAGTGCAATTTGGGCGGCAAATTCCTCGTGCGGGAAGGGGTAGAGCTGTTCGAGCCGGATGACGGCGACATCTTCAATCGCACGCTTCTCGCGCTCAGCGACGATGTCGTAATAGACCTTGCCCGAGCAAACGATGATCCGTTTGACTTTCTTCGCGTTGATTTTCGCGGTCTCACCGATCACGACTTCAAACTTGCCATTGGCGAGATCGTCCAGCGACGACATTGCTTCCTTCTTACGCAGTAGCGATTTTGGCATCATGACAATGAGCGGCTTGCGCGCGGGGCGCAAGGCCTGGCGGCGGATCATGTGATAGTGCTGCGATGCGTTGGACGGCACGACCACCTGAATATTGTGTTCGGCGCAAAGCTGAAGGAATCGTTCGAGTCGCGCGGAGGAATGCTCGGGGCCCTGACCTTCATAGCCATGCGGCAGAAAGAGTGACAGTCCACATAGTCGGGCCCACTTCGATTCGCCTGACGAAATGAACTGATCAATGACCACCTGTGCACCATTGGCGAAATCGCCGAACTGCGCTTCCCAGATGACCAATTCAAATGGCTGCGCCGACGCGTAGCCGTACTCGAATCCCAGCACCGCCTCCTCGGACAGCAGCGAGTCGATCACCAGAAAACTGCCTTGTTTCGGCGCGATGTTTTGCAGCGGCATATAGGTGCCGGAGTCCCACTTCTCACGATTCTGATCGTGCAGCACCGCGTGGCGGTGCGCGAAGGTGCCGCGCCCGCAATCCTGGCCACTGATGCGAACGGGCACACCTCCCGCCACCAGCGTTGCATAGGCAAGATTTTCGGCCATACCCCAATCGAGCGGCGCCTCTCCACGCCCCATCTTGCGGCGCACGTCCAACAGCTTCTCAACCGACATGTGGCATTTGAAGTCCGACGGAATCGTTGTCAGGCGATCGGCATAACCCTTCAGTGTGGCGAGCGGCACCTTGGACTCGTAGGGCGCGCGCCAAGTTTGGCGAATGTAGGGGGCCCAATCGACGGCCAACGGCGGCTTGATGCCATAGAGAATCTTGGGATTGGTGCTCTTGCCCGCGTCCAGCCGCGCGCGGATATTGGTCACCAGATCATCACCGTATGTCGCTCCCACAACACCTTCGGCTGTGAGTTTGTCAGAGTAGACCTTGCGCGTACCAGGATGCTGAGCGATTTTCTTGTACATCAGTGGCTGCGTGACGAACGGTTCATCCTGTTCGTTGTGTCCGAGCTTTCGGAAACACACCATGTCAATCACCACATCTTTGTGGAACTTCATGCGGTACTCGAGTGCGATGCGACCCACCAAGAGTACGGCCTCAGGATCGTCACCATTCACGTGGAATACCGGCGCTTCGATCATCTTGGCGATGTCGGTGCAATAGAGCGATGAGCGCGAATCACGCGTATCAGAAGTGGTGAAGCCGACCTGGTTGTTCACAACGATGTGAACCGTGCCACCGGTCTTGAAGCCGCGCGTCTGCGATAACGCCATCGTCTCCATAATGACGCCCTGACCCGCGAAGGCGGCGTCTCCATGGATCAACAACGGCATCACCTCGTCACCGGTGACGTCATGGCGGCGCTGCTGACGGGCGCGTACAGAGCCCTCCACCACCGGATTCACGATCTCCAGATGCGAGGGGTTGAATGCAAGCGTCAAGTGGACCGCACCGCCCTTGGTCTGGATATCGGAAGAAAATCCCTGATGGTATTTGACGTCGCCGGATCCAACGTCGTGATGCGCGTATTTGCCTTCAAACTCAGCGAACAAATCCGCCGGCAACTTGCCTAGGGAATTGACCAGGATGTTAAGGCGACCACGGTGGGCCATACCGAGCACGACCTCCTTGACCCCTTTCGCGCCCGCACTCTGGATTAGGTCATCAACCAGCGGAATCAAACTCTCACCACCTTCCAGCGAAAAGCGCTTCTGCCCGACGTAGCGGGTATGCAGATACTTTTCAAGCGTCTCAGCGGCGGTCAGACGATCGAGCAGGAACTGCTTGGCTTCTTTGTCCAACGCAGGTTGCGATTGAATCGACTCGAACTGCCCCTGAATCCAGCGCTTCTGCTCGGTTTGCGAGATGTACATGTATTCGGTGCCGACCGTACCGCAGTAGGTACGCTTGACGGCTGCCACGATGTCCTTCAGCTTGGCGCGCTCGACATTACCGGCGATGGTGCCCTGCCATGATCCAAAACCAAATTCCTGCTCTAGGTCGGCGTCAGTCAGTCCGTAGAAACTTAGCTCCAGTTCTGGAACCTGCATCCGTTCCATGCGCTTCAACGGATCGAGCGACGAATTGCGCGCGCCAAGTACGCGGTGGGCGCGAATGTACTGCAACACCTTGAACGATTTCTTGCTATCGATCGCTTCGCCAGCACCGACATTGACATACGCCACGCGCTTCGCCCCACCTTGACGCGCAAGCGTTTCGAACGCGGCGATGACAGGTGAATGCGGCACATCCGGCCGTGCCTGCCCCGCCACGTTCGGCAAGCCATCAAATTGTCTGCGCCAGCTTTCCGGAACCGACGCTGGGTCCGCCAAATACTGTTCGTAGAGATCTTCGATGTACGGCGCGTTCGCGCCAAAGAATGGGGATGACTGTTGGTAGTCTCGCATCATGGGGCTTACCTCTGGCACGGCGATATGGAACTGGTTATTAGACGGCTACTTGATGTCGCGGCGCGGTGTGCCAACGTATAACTGCCGCGGCCGGCCGATCTTGTACTCGGGGTCGGCGATCATTTCGTTGAGCTGGGCGATCCAGCC
>JAYVUH010000517.1:0-3750 GCA_043788115.1 Burkholderiales bacterium | reverse complement strand
TTGGTGGCATATGCTTCAAATACTCGTCGCTGGCGTCGGCGACCAATTTGGTCAGCTCGTCAATTTCGGTGGCGTCCGCGTCCGGCATGATGTCATTCTTGAATGCGCCAACGGCAGTTTGATCCGCTAGCAGGCGAGTGCGCCACTGCTCTGCCAAATGGTGCAGCGCTGTTTCTTTTTGCGTAGGGGCCTTCATCGCATCAAGCTTTTCGATGATCGGCACGGCATCTACCTGACGCATCAATTTGCCGATGTACTGCATCTGCCGACTCATACCACCGTGTTTGTTCGGATTGATCCGTTTGGCGTCGAGCAGTGCGTCAAGCAGGCTCTCCGGCAAGTTGAATTTTTTGAGCGTTTCTGCAGATAGCCGCACCAGTTCCTCACCTACCAACTGCAAGGCCAGGCTACGGCGCTTCATCTCGCTTTTGCTGATAGAATTTTCGTTGAGATCGTCTTCCACGGCGGGGCTCTCTTACCTGCTAATGTTGTTTGGCGCGCAGCGCGCAACGAAGCGCGCATCATACCTGACTAAGGGTGGGGCGCTGCGGGCGGGTCCGACATGGCTGCATGTGCACACCGCTGCAAGCAGGTCATACTTGTCGAATGGTCTCAGGTCCACCACCAGCCCACTTTTAACGGCCGCCTCTCGAATTCCGTGTGAGAACCATTCCAGCGGTTTTCCAAACCCACGCTTTACCATCCCCACTGCCCCATGACCAACAGCTCGCTGCAAAACGCCGCCACCCAGGCCATCGAATACGCCAAGACACGCGGTGCCACGGCGGCGGATGTCGAGGCTTCCACTTCGGTCGGCCAAAACGTCACCGTACGGCTTGATGAAGTGGAAACCATCGAGCACAACCGCGACAAGGGCTTGGGGATCACCGTCTATCTTGGTCAGCAGCGCGGCAACGCCTCGACGACTGACATGTCGCGTGTGGCTATTGAGCGCACCGTAGACGCCGCGCTCGCCATCGCAAAGTACACGGCGGCCGATGAATTCGCCGGGTTACCCGAGGCTTCGGCGCTCGCGAGCGGACCATTTGCATCACTGGATCTTTATTATCCGTGGCAGCCGTCCATTGACGACGCTGTCAAGTTATGCCGCGAGATGGAGGCGGCGGCTTTTGCCGCCGACAAACGTATCGATAACAGCGAGGGTGCGACCCTGTCGACTTACGAGTCGGATTTTGTGTATGCGAATTCGCTGGGATTTATTGGTGGCTACGCAACGACCAGACATAGTGCGAGTGCCACGGTGATTGCAACGGCCGTTTCCGGCATGCAGCGTGATTATTGGTACAGCATGGCAAGAGACAATCGAGATCTGGAGTCGCCCGAAGCGATCGGCCGCCGTGCAGGCCAGCGCGCCGCTGCAAGGCTGAACAGCCGTCGCGCGGCGACCGGCGAATACCCGGTGGTGTTTGATGCGACGGCCTCGCCCAGTTTGATCGGTGCATTTGTCAGTGCGGTCAGCGGTTCGTCGTTATATCGCAAATCGAGTTTCCTGCTTGACAGTCTGGGCACGCAGGTGTTCGCCAAGGGCGTGTCGATATTCGAGGATCCTTTCCTGCTGAAAGGTTTGGCGAGCGGGCCGTTTGACGGCGAAGGCGTCGCTACCTCTGCACGCGATGTTGTCAAAGACGGCGTGCTGCAAGGCTATTTTCTGGCAACGTATTCGGCTCGCAAACTCGGTCTCAAATCTACCGGCAACGCAGGCGGTAACCACAATCTCATCGTCTCGCACGATGCCATGTCTTTGTCTGATCTGTTTACGAAGATGGGCAGAGGCCTGTACGTGACGGAGACCATGGGCCACGGCGGTAACAATGTCACCGGTGATTACTCGCTAGGCGCGGCTGGCTTTTGGATCGAGGACGGCGTGATCGCCTATCCGGTCGAAGAGATCACCATCGCCGGCAATCTGCGCGATATGTTCAAAGGTATCGTCAATATTGGCAACGACGCGCTGCCATACGGCTCCAAGCGGGTTGGTTCTATCCTGATCGACAAAATGTCGATCGCGGGCGAATAGGCGCATCGTGCAGCGCCGCGACTTTATTGCCGGTGCCGGTATTGGCTTGACGTCGCTGACCGGTTTGGCAGACGCTCAGACCGGAGCGCTACCACCGGTCAAATGGCGATTGACGTCGAGTTTCCCCAAGAGTCTGGACGGGCTCTACGGGGGCGCAGAAACCATCGCCAAACGGGTCAACTCCGCCAGCGGCGGAAAGTTTCAGATACAGGTGTTCGCCGCAGGCGAAATCGTGCCAGCACTACAAGCGCTCGACGCCGTGCAGAACGGTACCGTTGAGTGCGCTCATACCGCGCCGTACTTTTATTTTGGCAAGGACGCGGCGTTCGCGTTTGGCTGTGCCGTGCCGTTTGGCATGAACTCGCGCCAACAGAATGCTTGGATGTACTTTGGCGGCGGCTTGGAACTGATGCGGGATTTCTACCGCAAGTACAACCTCATCAACTTTCCTGCCGGCAGCACCGGTGCGCAAATGGGAGGGTGGTTCCGTAGAGAAGTGCGGACGATTGCAGACCTCAAGGGGCTGAAGTTTCGCATCGGCGGATTTGCCGGGCGGGTGCTGGCGAAACTGGGTGTGGTGCCAATGCAGATTGCCGCCAGTGATATCTATCCAGCGCTCGAGAAAGGGACTATCGACGCCGCCGAATGGGTTGGCCCCTACGACGACGAGAAGCTGGGCTTCTATAAAGTCGCGAAGAACTACTACTATCCTGGATGGTGGGATGGCGGTCCCCAACTCGACCTGTTCATCAACCAAGCGGCGTGGAATGCATTGCCACCCGTCTATCAATCGATACTCGAAGCGGCGTGCGCCGAAGCCCACCTGTTGATGCTCGCTAAATACGACGCGCTCAACCCGGCGGCGATGCGCCGCTTGGTGGCGAATCACAAAGTACAGCTGCGACCTTTCAGCCGCGAGATCATGGATGCGTGCTGGCAGGCGGCCAACGAGGTGTATGCAGAGGAATCGGCCAAAAATCCGGCGTTCAAAAAAATCTACGATTCGTGGAGACCGTTTCGTGACGACCAGATTCTATGGTCACGCGTCGCTGAGCAGAATTTTGATCGCTTCATGGCCGCTGCGACTTCGTCGGCACAGCCAGCGCGTCCACGCCAGCCCTAACGGTTCGACGTTTCTAGTTTGCCGGGAATGTCAGTCTGGCTTCGGTGCCGCCGCCCTCGCGCAGCAAGAGCTCAAAGCTTGCGGCGTGTAGCTTGGCAATGCGCTCAACGATCGCCAAGCCAAGCCCCGCACCAGAGGCACCCGCGCGCGAGGAATCAAGTCGCGTGAACGGCTTTTTCAGACGCTCGACATCGTGCGGCGCAATGCCGGGGCCGCGATCGAGTACGCTGATGGTCACGTTACTGCCCACTTGCTGATCGATGCGGACTACCAGCGGCGGCTTCGCGTGCTTGACCGCATTGTCGAGCAGGTTACCGAGTAGGCGCTTGATAGCCTGGCACCGCAGCGGCAGGCTGACCGGTGCCCCGGTTTCGAGTGTGACCTCGACGCCGGCCCGCTTGGCACGCTCGACAACAGATTCCACCAGTGCGTTCAAATCCGTGTGCTCGATGAGCTCGGTGCTTTCGTCGCGCGCAAAGTCCATGAACTGGTCGATCACCCCGTTAATGTCGCCAATATCGCCTTCGATGTCGTTGCGCGTGGTCTGATCGGTCGGCAGCATTTCGACCGCGAGCCGCAGGCGGGCCAG
>JAYVUH010000516.1:0-4507 GCA_043788115.1 Burkholderiales bacterium | reverse complement strand
TGGTGACCGCCCTGCGCCGCACTGAACTACGCTGCGCTTCTTGCAGGCTACTGGTGTTGAATTTGAATCATTAATGCACCAATGAATTAGAAATCGAATCAGCAGTCAATTGCTTTTATCGAGATCGCTAAAATACTCGTAGTCGGCGGTGTTGACTAATGAGCGACGGTACTCGACGGGGGCATTGTCAAAGCTCAACGCGACGCGGCGAATCTCCAATAACGGTGCGCCGACCTTGACTAGCAGTGTTGCCGCCGTGTCGGCGTCAGCAAGAACGCCGCGCAAGCGTTCGGCGCTTCGCACCACCGTGATGCCGAACTCGGTTTGGTAAAGGTGATAAATGGTGTTTGGCCGGTCGCGGAAGCGCGCCTGCGTCAATTTCGGAAACAACGACTGCGGAATCGTAATGGCGTCGACAATGATGGGCTGCTCCGCTAGCGAGAGGACGTTGCAAACTCGATAGACTGGGTCGCCGACAGTGATAGCCAGTTGCGTCGCCTCGTCAGCGTCAGCCTTGGCGCTGCGAAAACTCTGCAGGCGCACGTCGGGCTGCTGCTTTGCGCCGTCGCGACGCTCAATATGAAAAAAATGAAACATCAACCGCTCGCGGTTGTGTGCCGCCACGAAGGTACCGCGCCCCTGCTGGCGAATCAGGATATTCTCGGCGACCAGTTCGTCGACAGCTTTACGGATGGTACCTACTGCGACCCGGTAGCGCTCGGCCAGCGCCCACTCGGCCGGGATCGCCTTGCCGGGCCCCCATTCGCCGCTGCTGACGGCCTCAATCATGAGGCGCTTTACCTCTTTGTACAGAGGCACGTCGAGTGCGGCACCGGCGGCGAGCTGCGGATGTGCATCATTCTGTCCCGCAGCGGCAGGCTTGGCGCGCTTGCTGATGCGCTCGTTGGTGCGCTCGTTGGTGCGCTCATTGGCCCGTTTTGGAGATGGCATGTCCACATCATAGCGGAGCTGTGGCGCTACTACAACTCATATAGATGACCTAATTGACTTGGCCCCGCGCTATAACTAAACTATCCATCTTTGGTAATTTCTGAAAAATCAGGAGCAGGCGATGATTCATTTTGTGTTGCACGAAGCGAAAGATACAGTGGCGGTTGCCGTGGTCGAGGGTATCAAAGCCGGTACCGAACTGACCGCATGGATCATGGATGACGACAAGCAGATTTCCATCCGCGCCCTGCAAGATATCCCGATCGGCCACAAGATCGCGCTGAAGGATATGGCGGTCGGCGATACGATTTTCAAATACGGCACCGACATCGGCAGAGTGGTGGCACCGATCAAGGCCGGTGAACACGCGCACGTCCACAACATCAAGACTAAGCGCTGGTAGGCAGCGGGTCGCCGGGTGCCACAGGGCCTGGCAGAGCATCGTCATCGTTTAACGTCAAATCATTCGGGAACCATCATGTCCGTTATTTCCAAAGCCACCACCTTCATGGGCTATCGTCGCCAAAATGGCCGCGTAGGCGTTCGCAATCACGTGATCATCCTGCCGGTTGACGATTTGTCCAACGCCGCAGCTGAGGCAGTTGCCAATAACATCAAGGGCGCGATGGCGATTCCGCATCCGTATGGCCGCCTGCAGTTTGGCGCCGACCTTGCGTTGCATTTCCGTACCTTGATCGGCACCGGCTGCAATCCGAACGTTGCCGCCGTGGTGGTGATCGGTATTGAAGACGGTTGGACCAAGCGTGTTGTTGATGGCATTGCAGCATCTGGTAAGCCGGTGGTCGGATTCGGCATCGAAGGTCACGGCGATCATGAAACCATCATGAACGCTTCCAAGGCTGCGCGCGAGTTTTTGCAGGCGGCGTCCGAGATTCAACGCGAGGAATGCAACATCGGCGAGCTTTGGGTCTCGACCAAATGCGGTGAGTCTGACACCACATCCGGCTGCGGCGCGAACCCGACGGTGGGTAACGCGTTCGACAAGCTCTATGAAGTCGGCGCGACGCTGGTGTTCGGTGAGACCAGCGAAATTACCGGTGGTGAAAAAGTTGTGGCGGCACGTTGCCGCACGCCTAAAGTTGCCGAAGATTTCATGGCCATGTTTAATCGCTACCAAGACATGGTCAACCGGCACAAGACTGACGACCTCTCGGAGTCGCAGCCGACCAAGGGCAACATCGCCGGCGGCCTGACTACCATCGAGGAAAAAGCGATGGGCAATATTCAGAAGATCGGCAAGACGTGCCTGGTCGACGGCGTACTCGATAAAGCCGAAATCCCGACCGGCCCCGGCCTGTGGTTTATGGATTCTTCATCCGCCGCCGCCGAGATGGTGACCTTGTGCGCGGCGTCCGGCTATGCCGTGCATTTCTTCCCAACGGGGCAGGGTAACGTGATCGGCAACCCGATACTGCCGGTCATCAAGATTTGCGCCAATCCCAGAACCGTGCGAACCATGAGTGAACACATCGACGTCGATGCTTGCGCATTGTTGCAGCGGGACGTAGTGCTCGATCAGGCTGGTGACGTGCTGCTGGAGATGATGTTGCGCACCGCCAACGGCCGGCTCACAGCGGCCGAAGCGCTGGGGCACCGCGAGTTTGTGCTGACACGTTTGTATGAAAGCGCCTAGTTGCGAAAAATGAAAGTCATCATCACTGAATTCATGGACGCGCCCGCAGTCGCGTCACTCAACACAAAATTCGACACGACCTACGATGAAACACTGGTTGACCGGCGCGCCGAGATGCTGGCGGGTCTTGCCGACTGCGACGCGCTGATTGTGCGTAATCGAACGCAGGTTAATGCAGAAGTGCTGTCACATGCGCCGAAGCTGAGGGTGGTTGGTCGGCTCGGTGTTGGTCTCGACAATATCGACGTTGCGGCCTGCAAGGCGCGGGGTGTCGAAGTCATTCCGGCAACCGGCGCAAATGCGCTGGCCGTGGCCGAGTATGTGATCGGCACGGCAATGTTGCTGTTGCGCGGCGCCTATCAGTCTTCCGCTGCCGTCGGCGAAGGAAAATGGCCGCGCGGTCCGTTGTCGAATGGACGCGAGACGGCAGGCAAAACGATTGGTATCGTCGGCTTTGGTGGCATCGGGCAGCTCACTGCCAAACTCGCACAAGGGTTGGGGATGCTGACAGTTGCCTATGATCCGATGATTGCGGGCAACGCCGCGCTATGGAACGCCCACAACACAAAGTGTATGACGCTCGATGAATTGCTGGCAACCAGCGACGTGGTGACCTTGCACGTACCGCTAGTTGATTCAACCCGGAATCTCATCAACGCAACGCGGCTGGCGGCAATGAAGTCCGACGCGATACTCATTAACACGGCACGTGGCGGTATCGTTGATGAAGCCGCGCTGGCGGCCGCACTAAAGACGCACAAACTAGGCGGTGCGGCGCTAGATGTCTTTGACGAGGAGCCGCTTAAGGTTGGCTCACCTTTGGCGGGATGTCCGAACCTGATTTTGACACCGCATATCGCCGGTGTTACCAAGGAAGCCAACACCCGCGTGTCGAGCTTAATCGCCGATCACATGGCGGACTTCCTGCAAAACGCCAAGCCATAACTGCCACAATAAAGCTCCAGAAAGACCCCGATGCCCATCCTCAAACTCGCAGAACTCGAGACCCTTGTCGCGGACGTGTTTCGCACATCGGGCGTCAGCACGGCGCTGGCAGACGCAACCGCCAAGGCGCTCGTCTATGCCGAGGCGCGCGGCTTGCCATCACACGGTTTGTCGCGAGTTGGCCAGTACACAACGCACCTGAAAAACGGTCGCGCTAACCCAAACGCGATGCCGACCATCAAGCGCGAGAAGGCAGCGGCACTGCTGGTTGATGCGGGCGAGAGTCTCGCCTATCTCGCTTGCCAAGTGGCGGTCGACGAGGCGGTGAAGCGCGCGAGAGTTTCTGGCAGCTGCATTGCCGCCGTTACCAACAGCCATCATTTCGGCATGGCTGCGTACCATCTGGAGGCCGTTGCCGCGGCCGGTATGGTTGGCCTCGCGTTTAGCAATTCACCAGCGGCGATGGCGGCGTGGGGTGGCAAACGCCCGCTGTTCGGCACCAACCCAATCGGCGCGGTGTTCCCAAGACGAAACGGCGCACCGTTGATGATCGATCTTTCGCTGTCGGAAGTGGCGCGAGGCAAGATTATGGTCGCCGCGAAGAAGGGTGAAGCGATCCCGCTGGGCTGGGCACTTGATCGCGATGGCAAACCCACTACCGACGCAAAAGCGGCGCTCGACGGCATGATGATGCCGGCCGGCGGCGTGAAGGGGGCCATGCTTGCGTTGGTAGTCGAATTGCTTTGCGTGGCACTGTCAGGTGCGGCGTTTGGCTTTGAAGCGGATTCGTTTTTCGTCGATGCCGGTAACCGACCCCGATTGGGTCAGGCGTTCTGGGTGATTGACCCCGACGCGCTGGCCGGTGCAGATGTTTACTCGTCGCGCCTAGAGACGCTGATCTCAGTAATGACGCAAGACGAGGGCGTGCGATTGCCCGGTGGACGACGCGGCGCGATC
>JAYVUH010000515.1:0-10070 GCA_043788115.1 Burkholderiales bacterium | reverse complement strand
CGATCTCGGCGTCCCGCATCCCCCTTTGGAAAAGGGGGAGAGCGAAGCGAGGGGGCAGTGGCACGCAACGCGTTCACTCGGTTTCGGCATTGCGAATTTCAACAAACTGTAGTCAGCGTGAACTTGTGCATGCGTGCTTTACGTTAGTCGCTACAATCTATCTTCGCACGCACCTTCCCGATCAACCACCCACCGTCAATCCAACATGAAAACCAAACACTACCTGACGCACGATGATGTCAAGGCCATATTGGCTGCGGCCGAAGCACACGCGATCGCCAACAAATGGGCCGTATGTATCAGCGTGGTCGATGATGGCGGCCACTTGCAAGGCTTCCTGCGTCTGGACGGCTCCGCGCCGGCTAGCGTGGAAATTTCGCAAGGCAAGGCTTACAGCGCCGCGGTGCGCCGCCGAGCAACGAAGGGCGATGAAGAAATGGTCAACAATGGCAGGGTGTCGGCCTTGTCGATGCCGGGCATAACCTTCCTCGAAGGCGGGCTGCCGATCATCACCCATGGCGAGACCATCGGCGCGGTGGGCGTCTCCGGTGTGAAGTCGTCCGAAGACGCCGAGGTTGCCGCAGCCGGAATCGCCGTGCTTAGCCTCTAGCGGGCGCTGACAATGGCATTGAATTGCCCAAGTTGCCGAGCATCAATGCAGGCGACGGCGTTCCGGACCCATCTAGACACGCCGCTTGAAATCGACATCTGCTGGTCGTGCCGTCTCGTCTGGTTTGATCACCTTGAGAGCGTGTCAATGTCGGCGCAGTCGGTCATTGATCTGTTCACTCGGATTCATGCGCAACGAAGCGAGTCGCGCAGTCTGGTCTCGCTGACGGGTAATTGCCCGGACTGTAGCAGCGCCTTGGTGCAGTCGTTTGACATCTCACGTACCGGACGATTTCAGTATCGCCGCTGTCCGAACGGTCACGGCAGGCTGATCACCTTCATACAGTTTCTGCGCGAAAAGCACTTCGTACGTACTCTGAGCGAGGCCGAACTGCATACCTTGTCGGCCAGCGTCCGGCAGATCCGCTGTTCGAGTTGCGGTGCCGGAATTGATATCGCGCACGACGCGGCTTGTACCCACTGTGGTTCGCCGGTGTCGGTACTTGACGAAGCAGCCGTAGCGAAGGCGCTCGCCGAACTCGATCAGCGTCGGCAGAAAACGAGGACGCTGGCGCAACTACCGTCGCCGGAATCCTACATCCCGCGGCCGTCACCCGATCGCAATCTTTCCACCTATTCAACCGGCGCCGAGCCCGAACTCATAGACCTGTTGGTCGCTGGTGCGGCCGCGATCTTGAGCCTTACCCTCGACTAGGGAGGGTCTGATCAAGTTCATGCAATTCATCTTGCGGCGACATCGGGGCATCTGCGTCGTTTTGCTTCTCGTGCGGTAGCCCGGCAACGCACCTTCGTCGCATGCCTAGCAGTTGCCCCGATCTCTCCACAATCTGAACCAAAGCAACTCAATCAGACCCTCCCTAATCGAGACCAAATATGAATCTGACCATCATTACCGGAACCACCAGAGGTTTGGGGCAGGCGCTGGCCCTAGAGCTGGGTCGCAACCCTGACAACTATGTGGTCGAGATTTCACGCGGGGTTTCAGGCGGCTCGAACACGTTTATCCACGCCGACCTTGCCGATCTGGCATCCATCAAGACAGCCTTAGACGCGCTGGCCGGTGTCGTCGACGGACGCACGTTTGCGCGGGCGGTCTTGATCAACAATGCCGGTGTGGTGCTGCCGGTGGCCCGCTTCGACGCACTGTCACCGAGTGCGTTACAGGACAACATGACAATCAATGTGGTCGCGCCCATCCTTGCCGCCGGGGCGTTTGCCAAACTGACGCGCACCTCGGCCGCATCGCGCATGGTCGTCAATATTTCATCGGGAGCGGCCAAGCGTGCGGTACGCGGCTGGACGGCCTATTGCACCGCCAAAGCGGGACTGGAGATGGCCACACGCGTCATCGCCGAAGAAGCGCAGCAGTCTGATCCAGGCATGGTTGTCTGTTCTCTGGCCCCCGGCGTGGTCGATACCGCGATGCAGGCAACGATACGAGGCGTGACAGTCGAGGAGTTTCCCGAACGCGAGCGCTTCCGCCAAATGAAAGAAAGTGGTGCGTTGCGCGACGCCGACGCGGTCGCTCGCGATATCATTTCACTCCTGCACACCGAGCGCCTCGCCAACGGTGGCAATTACGACATCCGTGAACTCCTAAATGCCTAGATCGACATCAAGCCCCGCCACCACCCCTCCCAAACCAACAAAATCCGCCACAACAACCAGAGCAACCAGGACCACCAAATCGACCCCCGCAACAAAGTCTGCCGCGCCTAAACATACCAAGCTGCACTATTGCGACCTCAGTGATTGCCAGGGCGTCTGCTGTAGTGACGGTGCGTTTTTGCAGCCCGCCGAAGTTCGCAAGGTACACAAGCTGGTGGACAAATATCCAGAGCACTTCGCGCATCTGCCGCTGGACTACCTTGTTGAGGAAGAGTGGGCGCATGGTGTCGGTATGAAAACCAACGTCCGCAAGTTTCGCTATCGCGACAAGCCCGCGCACTTTAAGCACACCAAGTGTGTGTTCGCCGAGGATGATGGCAAGTGTTCATTCCAGACCCTCGCCATCAAGCAAGGTGTGCACAAATGGAAGTACAAGCCGATGGGTTGCTGGTTGTTCCCGCTCGAAAGCGACGAACAGGGCCTTATTGCGCCACCGCGTACGCGCAAGGACGACACGAACAACCTCGGCCGCGACTATCCGGGCTTCACCACCCACACCCCGTGCGGCAAACACTCCGAAAAGGGCAAAGTGTGGTGGATTGCGCTCAAGGAAGAAGTGGCGGAGTATAAGAAAGCTTGTTCCTAAGCTTGCTCGAGCGCGGCTTCAGGATGTGCCGGAGTGCAACGTCGCTTGCCGACCCGGTCGAGATTGGCGATGTCGTGATAGGAGCAGTACTAAATGGCCATTTACAAATTACAGGTGCAGGAAGACGATGCGCGCCCGCACGTTTGGCACGACGTCAAAGCAGACGACGGCGTGGTATACGTGTTCGACAAGGAGCCAGAGGCGCGGCAAAAACTTGCCGAGCTGTTTCCGGTACTGGTCAAAATGGAGCAGTATCAAGCCGACCGCAAACGTACCCGTGTTGTGATCGTGCATCCGTATCAGGATATTGATCAAGAAAAGGAAGACTGATGGAATACCGTCGCATTGGCCGCTGTGGCGCAAAGGTGTCACTGTTGTCGCTAGGCTCGTGGGTGACTTATGGTAATCAGGTCGATGAAAAGGCGTCGATCGAGTTGATGTCGGCTGCGCGTGATCACGGCGTGAATTTTTTTGATAACGCCGAGGTATATGCATCTGGCAAGTCTGAGGAGTTGATGGGCGCATCCCTCAAGAAACTCGGTTGGGATCGATTGACCTACATGGTCTCCACCAAGTTTTTCTGGGGTTTGCCAGCCAAGTGGGGCGAAGGCATCAATGAGAAGAATACGCTCAACCGCAAGTACCTGTTGCAGGCAATCGATCACTCGCTCAAGCGTTTGCAACTGGACTTTGTCGATATTGTGTACTGCCATCGGTCGGATGCAAACACACCGCTTGAAGAGACCGTATTTGCCATGCACGACATCGTTAGCACCGGCAAGGCTGTGTATTGGGGAACGTCCGAGTGGAGCGCCGCGGACATCATGGGCGCGTGGCAGATTGCCGACAAGTACCACTTACACAAACCCATCGTCGAGCAGCCCGAGTACAACCTGTTTCACCGCGATAAGGTAGAGAAGGAATTCGCACGGCTTTACCAAGAGGTCGGCACTGGACTCACCACTTGGAGTCCGTTGGCGTCCGGTCTACTCACCGGCAAGTATGCGAACGGCATTCCTGCAGAGTCGCGCGGTAGTTTGAAGCGTTTCGAATGGATGCAAGACAGCTTGACCGACGCGAACCGCAACGCCGCCATTGTGACGCTCGCCAAGATAGCCGCCGATCTCGGCGGGACGCCTGCACAACTCGCCATTGCGTGGTGTGCCAAGAATCCAAATGTATCGACCGTCATTACCGGCGCGTCGCGACTCTCGCAATTGGCCGAAAACATGAAAGCACTCGAGATGCTGCCCAAACTCACTCCGGAGGTGATGGCGGCGATTGACGCGGCGACGGCCTCGCTGGCAGATTAGGTTTGCAGTGGAAACCAAAAGAGTAAGCGTCGGCAACTTGCGCAGCATCAGCTACGACGCGACGAAGCGGGTGTTGGTCGTCGAACAATCGAGCGGGACGTTTGAATACGCCAATGTCGCGCCGGAAGTGTGGCGACGATTTTCGACCGCATCCTCGACACTCAGCTTCTTCAAGGACACGATTGAAGAGGACTACAACAAGCGCAGGATCAAGTAGCCTCGAGCGCCAAACTCGCCGATTGGCGGGCGTTTACAAGCAAAAGTGGCTGGAAGTGCGCGCCGAATGGCGAGTTTCTTGCGGGGCAGATTACTTCGATCCGTCTAAGGTGCTGCGTCGGCCGCTTCAACGTTAAGCCATTCCACGCCGAACGTGCTCGCTTTAAACCACTAATCGATAACCGACGGCAGTCTCCGTTAACAGATGCTTGGGTTGCGCTGGATCGACCTCCAGTTTTTGTCGGAGGTTGCTCATATAAACGCGCAAGTAGTGGCTCTGATCACTGTGGCTCGGACCCCATACTTCGCGCAACAAAAACCGATGTGTCAGCACGCGACCGACGTTCGCGGTGAGTTGCCCAAGCAACCGGTATTCGATCGGTGTGAGATGAACCGCGCTGCCATCGCGCGTCACGGTTCGCGCGACATGGTCAACCACCACGTCGCCAAACTTGAAGAGGCTGCTCTCTTCATCGCCAGCGGGGCGCTTGCGCCGCAAATTGGCGCGCACACGCGCCATCAACTCACCGATGCCAAACGGTTTGGTCAGGTAGTCATCGGCGCCTGCATCCAGTGCGCCGACCTTGTCTGCCTCACTGCTTCGCGCCGAAAGCACGAGGATCGGCACATTGGTCCAGCTGCGCACTTGATGGATGAAATCCACGCCACTTCCGTCGGGTAACCCCAGATCCAAAACGATGAGGTCGGGCTTGCGCGTTGCTGCCTCCACCAGTCCCTGCTTTAGTGCCTCTGCTTCGAACACGCTCCAACCCTCCGCTTCCAATGCGGCACGCACGAACCGACGGATCTGCGGCTCGTCCTCGACCAAGACCGCGATTGGTGTCGGCTCACTCATCTTCACCCGCCTCGACCACGGGCGGCGTTCCCAGCGGCAGCTGGAACACGAACTGCGCACCACGGTCGGTTCGGTTGTGCGCCGCGATTACACCGCCGTGAGCCGTGATGATCGCGCGGCAGATTGCCAAGCCCAGTCCGACACCAGGTTTTGAGGACTCCGTATCGCCGCGCGCAAACTTTTCGAAGATAACCAGCTCCCGCCCTGCCGGTATGCCGGGCCCGGCGTCATTCACCGCGACCCGCAACATTGGGGTGGCACTGCCGCCGGTCACGGTATCCACCACAATCTCGATCGGCGAAGACGCCCCTGCGTATTTGAAGGCATTATCAAGCAGGTTCGCAATCACGCGCTCAATCAAGACCGCGTCGACCTCGACCAGCGGCAAATCGGGTGCCAGACGTACAGCAATCTGCCGCTCCCCATAACGCGACTTTAGGCTTTGGATCGCACTGCCGATGATTTCTTCGATCGGCACCCACTCGCGTCGAAGCTGCACACGACCGTTTTGCAGGCGCGCCATGTCGAGCAGGTTCTCAACCAATGTCGCCATGCGGCGCGCATCTTCGGCCAAAACTGTCGCAATCTCCGCACTCCGCTTTGGGTCTTGAGTTTCGGCTAACGTCAGCGAATCGGCCAATCCAATCATTGCAGTGAGCGGAGTACGAAGGTCGTGAGAAATCGCGGCGAGTAGATCGCTTCGCAGGCTCTCCGATTCGATTTTGATCAGTGCCCCTTGCGCAACCTCAACGTAGTGAATGCGCTCCAGCGCGATGGCGATTAACACCGCATAGGTGTCCAGCTGATGCATTTGCTCGGGTATCAGCAATGTTGAGGCGCGTTCAGTCCGCACCGCCAACACTCCGCGTACACGCATTGGCGCCTTCAGTGGCAGATAGCGAAACGGATTGTTCGGCAGCGTGTCGGTAGCGTAGCCCGCCGACGCATTCTTATCAAAGCTCCACTGCGCGATGGTCATATCAAGTTCGGGGAACGACGCGATGGTTGCCGACTGCAGACGATCATGTCCATCAGGCAACAGCAGAGCGATTTGCGCTCGTAAGTTGGGCTCAAGCATGGTGGTTGCGGTCGTCACCACCTGCTCCACTTGCAGTGCGCCGGACAATTCGCGCGAAAATTCATACAACAGCCGCGATCGCGATTCGCGGGTCGCCGCGACACGTGCTTGGTAACGCAGGACGGCGGTGAGTTGCCCAATAACAAGGCCGACCGACAGCATCATGCCAAACGTAATCAAGTACTGGAAGTCGCTGACCGCGAGTGAGAACCGCGGTTCGACAAAGAACACGTCAAACATTAGCACACCGAGCACCGCTGCGTAAGCCGATGGTGCACGGCCGTACCTGACGGCCACGAGCACAACCACCAACAGGAAGAACATCACGATATTGGCGAGATCGAGCACGCCGATCATCGGCGTGGCAAGTAGCGCCGTGGCACCACACGCCAGCGTAGCGACTACATACGGCTTCCAGCGAACACTTGCGTTGGCTGTGGGGTTCGCGCCCACGTCCGGACGGGTTGCCGGCGCACTGCGACCAGGCCGCGCAGTACTGACTTCGATCAGATCAATATCGTGTTCCTGGAGCGAAATTCGCTCGGCAATGCGCGGCCTGGCCAGCCGGCGCCCCGGAAATTCAAGCCATGCAAACCATGGTGTGGCGCGCGCCGGTCGCCCGAGCGCAATACGCGAAAAATTGTGTTGTAGCGCGTAGTCGGTTAATACGAGCGCGACATCCTCGCCACTGAGCACCGCCGTGACTGCACCTAGCGATTCTGCCAATTTCAAGGAACGCAAAATAGTTTCACGCTTGGCAGGCGGCAGCCGTTGCAAGCGTGGAGTCTCGACGTATACGGCGTGCCAGCGCCCGGCGAATTCTCCCGCCAAGCGAGCACCGCTGCGCACCACCGCATCCGCCGCATCTGGCCCGACGCAAACTAACAGGGCCGCGTCAGTTTTCCAGACGTGGTGAATATCCTTACGCTCACGATACGCCTCGACGTCGTTTTCGACCAGATCGGCTGTGCGTCTTAGCGCGATTTCGCGTAGCGCCATTAGGTTGCCCTTGCGGAAAAAATTCTGTGCCGCGCGCTCAGCTTGGTGAGGGACGTAGACCTTGCCTGCCTTCAGCCGAGCGAGCAACTCGTCGGCCGTGATGTCGACCAGCACAACTTCGTCGGCAGAGTGAAATATGCGGTCGGGCACGGTCTCTTTAACGCGGATGCCAGTGATGCCGCCGATCACATCGTTGAGGCTTTCTAAGTGCTGGACGTTCAGCGTGGTGAACACATCAATACCTGCGTCAAGCAATTCATCGACGTCTTGCCAGCGCTTCGGGTGGCGCGAGCCGGGTGCATTGGTATGGGCGAACTCGTCGATCAGGATCAAAGCTGGCTTGGCGACCAGCGCCGCATCAAGATCAAACTCTTCAAGCGCTTTTGATTGATGTCCGAGCCGCTTGCGCGGTATCACCTCAAGACCATCGACCAAAGCCATCGTCTCGCTGCGTCCGTGCGTTTCCACCACACCGACCAATACGCGTCTACCTTCCGCCTTTTGCCGATGCGCGGCAGAGAGCATTGCGTACGTTTTGCCCACGCCTGCCGAAGATCCAAAGTAGACCCGAAGCTTGCCCCGCGACGGGTTACACGACTCGTCTTCCGTGATTTTCTTCAGCAATGCATCCGGGTCAGGTCGGGCTCCCCCGACCGCAAGTCTAGGCGACGTCATGCTTGAATTCTAAGCGCGATTTAATGACTGTAGGGCCAAGTTTAGCCGCAGCACATTGACACGCGACTCGCCAATGACCCCGAACAATGCCCGTTCGGTGTGTTGTTCGACCAGTGCGCTCACCGTTGCCACCGGAAGATTTCTGGCCCGTGCGACGCGACCGATTTGATAGTCGGCACCCGCGCGGCTGATATGGGGATCAAGCCCGCTCGCCGACGCGGTGACCAAGTCAACTGGAATCGGCTCGTTGTTTCCCGGATCAGCGGCCTTTAGCGCTTCAATGCGTGCTCTTACGGCATCAACTAGTACAGGGTTGGTTGGACCTAAATTTGAGCCAGAGGAGGACGCTGCGTTGTACGGCATGGGTCCGGTTGCCGAAGGCCGGCTCCAGAAATGCTCGAGCTTGCTGAAAGGCTGCCCGATCAATGCCGAGCCAATCACTTTGCCGTCCTGCAACACTAAGCTTCCGTTCGCGGCGTCCGCGAACGCCGCTTGCGAAACGCCGGTCACCACCAAGGGATAGATCACCCCAGTTAAGAGTGTCAGCATTACAAACACGATTGCGGCCGGACGAAGTGTCGCGATAAGCGTCTTCATGATGATCCTTAAATGAGGTGCAGCGTGTTGAGAAGCATATCGATCGTCTTAATGCCGACAAACGGTATCAGCAGTCCGCCCAAACCATAGATCAGCAAATTACGGCGGAGTAACGCTGCTGCGCTGACAGCACGAAAAGCGACCCCTTTCAAAGCCAGCGGCACCAGTGCGATGATGATGAGTGCGTTGAAAATTACGGCGGACAAAATCGCTGACTGGGGACTACCAAGTTGCATGATGTCGAGCGTAGCCAACTGCGGATAGGTGGTCGCAAAGGCCGCCGGAATGATGGCGAAATATTTAGCCACGTCGTTAGCAATCGAGAACGTCGACAACGCGCCGCGCGTCATCAGCATTTGCTTTCCGGTCTCGACAACCTCGATCAATTTGGTCGGGTTGGAGTCGAGATCTACCATGTTGCCAGCTTCCTTTGCCGCTTGCGTACCGCTATTCATCGCCACGGCGACATCGGCCTGCGCTAGCGCAGGCGCGTCATTGGTTCCGTCGCCCGTCATTGCCACTAGCCGCCCCTCACTCTGGTATTGGCGGATCAGTTTCAGCTTTGCCTCTGGCGTAGCCTCTGCCAGAAAATCATCGACACCCGCCTCAGCGGCGATTGCTGCCGCCGTCAGCTTGTTATCCCCAGTAATCATGACGGTCCTGATCCCCATCCGGCGGAGTTCGCCGAAGCGAAGCTTGATGTCGGGCTTCACCACGTCCTTTAGCTCAATTACACCGAGCACGCAGTTATTCTCGGTCACGACCAGCGGCGTTGAGCCGCGACGGGCAACCGCTTCTACATTGCGCAACACCTCGGCTGGGAACACCTGTCCAGCCTGCTCTACGCACACTCGGATCGCGTCCACCGCACCCTTGCGAATTGTCCGGTTGAGCAGGTTCACTCCACTTGCGCGCGTCTGCGCCGTGAACGGCACAAACACGCCATTGAAGCTCGCCTCGGCGCGAGCCGTAAACTGAAATCCCTGCACTGCGAGCGAGACAATACTTTTGCCTTCTGGCGTGTCATCGGACAGCGACGCGAGGTAGGCCGCTTCTGCCAGCGCACGGTCGGCGACACCAGCGGCCGCGAAGAAGCGACTTGCCTGGCGGTTGCCGTAGGTGATGGTGCCGGTTTTATCGAGCAACAACACGTCAACGTCCCCCGCCGCTTCTACTGCGCGCCCCGAGGTCGCAATCACATTTGCCTGCATCATCCGGCTCATGCCAGCCACGCCGATCGCCGACAGCAGTCCGCCAATAGTAGTGGGAATCAGGCACACCAGCAGCGCAATCAGGATGGTCATGGTGACCGGAACACCCGCTCCCGCGACCGCTACGCTAAACAACGAGAAGGGAAGCAGAGTCGCCGTAGCGAGCAAAAACACAATGGTCAGCGCCACCAGCAGAATCGTCAGCGCAATTTCGTTTGGTGTTTTCTGGCGCTTGGCACCC
>JAYVUH010000514.1:0-18543 GCA_043788115.1 Burkholderiales bacterium | reverse complement strand
CGCAGTTTGGCAAGGTCGGCCTGCGTGAAGCTCTGGTACTTGCCCTCCAGCGCCTCGGGGAACGGAATGTATTCGATACTGCCGGCGGCACGCATTTCTTCGAGGCTCTGTGCCGGCTTTCCGTCCAACGCGCGGCAGGCGTTGACGGTAGCAACGGCGGCGGCGTTGAATGTTTGGCTCCGACCAGTGCCCAGATTGAAGATGCCGGACGTTTGGGGATTGTCCAGAAAATGCAGATTGACACTCACCACATCCTCGACAGACACAAAGTCGCGTCGCTGCTCGCCATCCGCGTATCCGTCGCTACCTTCAAAGACACGAACCTTTCCGGTCGCGCGATACTGATTGAAGAAATGGAAGGCAACAGACGCCATGCGGCCCTTGTGCGACTCGCGCGCACCGTACACGTTGAAGTAGCGAAAGCCCGCTATCTGCGAAGGCGCTTGCTCAAAATCGTTGCCTACCCTCGCCCGCACCGCTTGATCAAACAAGAACTTTGAGTAGCCATACACGTTGAGCGGAGACTCGCATTCGCGCGCTTCTCGAAACGTCGTGCCACCGCCGTAAACAGATGCGGAAGACGCATAGAGAAATGGCACAGCTTCCTCCAGCGCCCACTCGAACAATGACAGCGAATAGCGGTAGTTGTTTTCCATCATATAGCGGCCGTCGGTTTCCATCGTGTCCGAACATGCGCCTTGGTGGATCAACGCGTCGATGTCACCAGACAACTCGCCGGACTCCACGACCGACAGGAAATCCTTCTTATCAACGTATTCAGCAATCTCACAGTCCACCAAGTTTTTGAACTTGTCTGCGCGCGTCAGGTTGTCCACGGCCACAATGTCGCGAATACCACGGTCGTTGAGCGCCTTGATGATATTGCTACCGATGAATCCGGCCGCGCCGGTGACGATGTAGGTCATGTATTAGCCTGTTTGCCTGAAGTTGTAGTTACTTGCGTTCCGAGGTCGCTAAAAATAAACGTCTGCCAAGATCTTGTAGTTCTGCAAAAAGCGCTAGAGTGCCGCCGCCAACTCTGTTCTTGACACTGTTGCAGTACCAAGTTTGCCAACGACAACGCTTGCGGCGCGATTGGCAATCCGCACCGCATCGGACATATTTTCCCCCGCGGCCAACATCAGACCAACAGTCGCGATGACTGTGTCGCCGGCACCCGAAACATCGAACACCTCGCGCGCCTGAGTAGGTTCGTGCATGACACCGGTTGCCGAGAAAAGCGACATACCCTCCTCCGACCGGGTAACAAGAAGCGCCTCAAGGGATAGATCGTCACGCAACTTTTCCGCACGTTGCGCTAGGTCGGCGTCGTCACGCCATTTCCCCATCACTTCGCGAAACTCGCCGCGATTTGGCGTGAGCAGCGTTGCACCGCGATACTTTGAATAGTCGTCCCCCTTCGGGTCGATCAAAATCCGCTTGCCGTGACGCTTCGCCGCATCGATCATCTTGGTGACGTGTGTCAGTCCACCTTTGCCGTAGTCTGACAGGATGACAACATCGTGTGCATCGACCATCGACTCGAAATCGTCGAGCTTGTCTTCGAGCACTTCACGCGATGGCGGCGTTTCAAAATCAATGCGCATCAACTGTTGCTGGCGGCCGATTACACGCAGCTTGACGGTTGTGGGTAGCGACGCGTCCTTGTGAAAATGCGTAGTGATACGGTCTTGCTCAAGCAATTTCGCTAACATGCGCCCGGGCTCATCATCGCCAACCACCGACAACAGGGTCGCGTGGCCGCCAAGGGAGGCGATGTTTCGGGCCACGTTTGCGGCACCACCCGGTCGCTCCTCGGTTTTCGTGACATGCACAATCGGCACCGGCGCTTCGGGTGAGATTCGCGACACCTCGCCGAACCAGTAGCGGTCGAGCATGACGTCCCCGACCACAAGGACGCGGGCGGCACTGCAATCGGGGAGCAACAGTTTCATGCCGGGCTCGCTTGTTTGCGGCCAATCGGAAAGTAGCGAAAACCGTGCTCTACCATCGCGTCTGGGTCGAACAGGTTGCGACCATCGAAAATCACCGGCGCGTTCAGTGCCGTCTTCATCGCAACAAAGTCTGGCGCGCGGAAGGCTTTCCACTCGGTGACAATGGCCAGCGCATCAGCTCCCGCCAACGCGTCGATGGCATTGCCCGCGAAGGTGACGTTGGCGTTGTTACCAAGCAGATGCTGCGCCTCATTTGTCGCGGCCGGATCAAATGCGACGACCTTCGCGCCACGTTTGGTGAGGTCATCAATCAACACCAGTGATGGTGCTTCGCGCATATCGTCGGTGTTTGGCTTGAATGCCAGACCCCAGATTGCAATCGTTTTCCCCGACAGCGATTCACCGAACTCACGCACAATCTTTTGCGTCAGCACGTGCTTTTGCGCGAAATTCACGTGCTCAACCGCCTCTAGAAGTTTTAGGTTTATGCCAGCCTCTGTCGCAGTGCGTTGCAACGCTTGGACGTCCTTTGGGAAACACGAACCACCGTAGCCGATGCCGGGGTAGAGGAATTGGTAGCCGATGCGAGGATCCGAGCCGATTCCTTTGCGCACCGATTCAATATCGGCGCCGAGTTTTTCGGCGAGCAGTGCGAGTTCGTTCATGAACGAAATACGCGTCGCCAGCATGGCGTTTGCCGCGTATTTGGTGAGTTCGGCTGAACGAATATCCATGACCATCAAGCGATCATGATTGCGCTGGAACGGTGCGTAAAGTTTTCGCATCGTCTCTATCGCTTCATCATCATCGGCGCCAATCACGATGCGGTCCGGGCGCATGAAGTCTTCAATGGCAGCGCCTTCCTTCAAGAACTCCGGATTGGAGACGACCGAGAATTTTATGCCCGCCCCTCGGCCAGCGAGTTCAGCGGCGATCGCGTCACGCACCCTATCGGCTGTGCCGACAGGTACGGTAGATTTATCGACGACGATCTTCGGGCTGGTCATCAGGCGGCCGACATTGCGGGCTGCCGCCACAACGTATTGCAGATCGGCTGAACCGTCCCCGCCGGGAGGTGTGCCGACCGCAATCATCTGTACATCGCCGAAGGCAACACTCTCTTCGACGCTGGTGGTGAATTTCAAGCGCCCCGCCGCAACGTTGTTGGCGACGATATCCTTCAAGCCTGGCTCGTATATCGGAATGCCGCCGGACTTGAGCAGGTCAATTTTTTTGGCGTCCAAATCCAGACACAACACCTGATTGCCAACGTCGGCAAGACACGCGCCCGATACCAATCCAACGTAGCCAGTGCCGATTACGGTCAGTCTCATGTCTGCATTGCCCTTAGTGATGCGTTGATCGTTGTCAGGACGGCTATTGGATCCTTTGCCGCGGTGATCGAGCGGCCGATCACCAGATAGTCGCTGCCCATTTTAATCGCCTCCACCGGCGTCACCACCCGGCTCTGATCACCTTTTGCATCATCTGCCAATCGGATGCCCGGCGTGACGAGCTTGAAGCCCCTACCGAACTTTACTCTTAGCAAGCCCGCCTCTTGTGCTGAACACACCACACCGTCCATCCCCGCATCAAAACTGAGTTGCGCGTATCGGACGACAATCGCCTCGACACTCGCTTCAAGCCCGATGTCCGGCAAATCCGCCGCATTCAGGCTGGTCAGTACGGTAACCGCAATCAGAATCGGCTTGGGCCGATCCGCTAAGGCGTTGATTGCGACCGCCTCCGCAGCGGCTTGCATCATACGTTTGCCGCCGGCGGCATGAACGTTGATCATCCAAGCCCCCTGGCGCGTGGCGACACGGCAGGCACCGGCGACGGTATTCGGAATATCGTGATACTTGAGGTCGAGAAACACCTCAAAGCCCTGCCGCATCAGCGCATCGACCACCTGCGGACCGCCGGCGGTGAAGAGTTCCTTGCCAACCTTGACGCGGCAAAGGGAGGGATCAATCCTGGACGCCGTCTCCAGTGCCTCTTGAGCGTTTGGGTAGTCGAGCGCGACAATGATGGGGCTGGTACAGGGTGTCATGAAAAAATAAGATCGTGGTTATAGGCTAGGGGTTGGGGGTTGACGAATGGGACGTCGCGATATGTTCGACCTGCAGTCTGGCGAGATGGCGCTCGGCGGTATCGTATTCGGCAGTTCGGCGCGGCGGAAAGCTATCCCAGCCTCCACAAGCAGGACAGTGCCAATAGAACTGCTTTGCTTTGAAGCCGCAATTCCTGCAAAGATAGACGGCCAGTCGGCTCGCATGGCTGTGCACCAGCGCGCTAATCATTTCGAGATCTGCGTTTTTCTCGTCCGGTGCGGCCAACAGTTGTGCTTCCAGCAGACGGTCCAACCCAACCAGTGTCGGACTGGTATGCAGATCAGCTTTGACCAGTTGGTACGCGGCCTGTGGACCCGCCGTCTTCAGCGTTGCTTTGAACAGCGCGCTGAGCAAGTCGAGGGCGGGGTAGTGGCGCTGCAGACGGCTCAGATCAGTAATCCCGTCATCAAGTTTTCCGAGCGCATCATAGGCCACCAGCATGTGCTCGGCGGCCAAGCCCATATAAGTGGGATCCTGCTGCTCCAAGCAACGCCAAGTTTCAACGGCGTGCGCAAAGTGGCCGTCGGCGACATACCACTCAGCTTTGAGCAGATTGGCACGCACGCATTTTTGGCTTTCGGCCAACGCGCGGTCGAGCTGTACGATGGCGTCGTTGACATCCCCGCGTGAGCGCAATTCGGTTGCCAGCTCGCAATAGAAATTCGCGATCGTCGAGGTATAGCGCCGCTTGCCCTCTGGCATATCCGCGTCAAGCATCCGGGCAATATCGATGGCGCGACGCCAATCGCGTTCCTGCTGATACAAATTCAACATCAGTTGCAGCACATCCTGGCGCTGAAGTTCTGTCGCGCCAGCATGCGCAATGATGTTGAGCAAAATTTTCTCAGCGTGATCGAGCAAACCCGACTTGTGATAGTCCAGCGCGGTTTCGTAGAGCGCCGCAATGCGCTGAACCGCAGATAGGCCACTGCGTTCGGAAAGTTCCTTGTGCACACGCAGCGCGCGATCAATTTCTCCGCGTCGCCTGAACAGACTACCGAGCGCGAACTGTAATTCGACCGCATCTGGGTGCTGTTTTGAGGCGTCGATGAGAGCCTCAATTGCCTTGTCGGGCTGCTCGTTGAGCAGGAAATTTAGCCCGCGAAAATAGGCAAGTGGTAGTTCACGCGATTCGGTTAACAGTCGCTTGACATCAAACCTCGCTCCCAGCCAACCGAGCGCAAAGAAAACGACAGCCGCGATAAACAACCAGGGCAACCAACCCAACAGCGACTCCATCAGGGCGGTACCCGATCACCGGGCGCGACTGATTGTGCAGCCGCATCAGCGGTGGTCGATTCCACGGCGACGCGATTTTGTAGTGCTCGATTGAGCTGCCGAATGACACGCTTGAGACGAAAGATGGCCAGCAATGCAGACAGCAAGCCCAGTAACAGTCCGGCGCCAAAGAACGCTAGCAAGATCAGCGCAAGCGGCGCTTTCAAACTCACCCCCAAGCCGTTGAGGCTGACGATGTCCGCATTCTTCGCGGCGAACCACACGAGCAACAAGACGACGACGACCCGGACCAACCAGACGAGGATGTTCATGGACGATATTCTATGGGGATTGGGCGTCCGCAACATGCTTGGCTGTCATCGCAGGCAACATTCGCGGACAAAAAAATAGCCGGATATCTTTCGATAGCCGGCCATCCATGTAGACATGTATTCAATCGTTTTCCGTGCCAGTACGGGCAACGGGGCGAATGCTAGCGGCGTTGGCGGGGCTGTCGCTATTTGCGGCCACCTGCGCACGCTGCGCAGCGTCCGCTGCCTCTAACGCTTCGTCAACCCGCTCACGAAGCTCCTTACCCGCCTTAAAGTGTGGAACATACTTTTTCGGCACCAACACTTTTTCACCCGTTTTCGGATTGCGCCCAGTACGCGGCGGCCGAAAATTGAGACCAAAGCTGCCGAACCCGCGAATCTCGATACGATCGCCTTGTGACAGGGTCGTCGACATCGCGTCCAGCATGGTCTTTACCGCCAACTCAGCATCTTTCGGGGCGAGTTGATTGTGGCGGGTTGCCAGTATTTCAATCAGTTCTGACTTGGTCATGGATTTCAAGAGGCGGATCCACTTCGTTCTTGTTGGAGTTGCGACAATAGGAAACGACTGAAAACTCGGATGAAACGGTGGGCTCGGCTCGTTGGGCCGAACCCACCAGCCTTGGCTAATTGCCCTGCTTGAGCTTGGCCTTGAGCAATGCGCCGAGATTGGTGGTGCCGGCGTTTGAAGGCGCGTCTTCTGTAACCCGCTTCATCGCATCTTTCTCGTCGAGGGAGTCTTTTTGCTTGATCGAGAGATTGATGTTGCGTGTCTTGCGGTCGACATTGATGATGATGGCTTCGATTTCGTCGCCTTCCTTCATGTGGCTGCGCATGTCTTCCACACGCTCACGTGACACTTCTGAGGCACGCAAGTAGGCTTCGATTTCAGCTGTCAGCGCAATGGTGGCGCCCTTGGCGTCGATCGACTTGACGGTGCCCTTGACAATGGCGCCTTTATCAAAGCTGGTTGTGTAGCTTGTAAACGGATCGGAGTCGAGCTGCTTGACACCGAGTGAAATGCGCTCGCGCTCCATATCGATTGCCAGCACCACGGCTTCGAGCTCGTCGCCCTTCTTGTACGCCTTGACGGCTTCTTCGCCGGGCACGTTCCAAGAAATATCGGACAGGTGAACCAAGCCGTCGATGTTGCCAGGCAGGCCGATGAAGACGCCAAAATCGGTGATCGACTTGATGGTGCCCTTGACCTTCTCGCCCTTCTTGTGGGACATCGAAAACTCTTCCCACGGGTTCTGCATACACTGCTTCAGGCCGAGCGAAATACGACGACGCTCTTCATCGATCTCAAGGATCATGACTTCAACTTCATCCCCAAGCGACACGACTTTGGCAGGGTGGACGTTCTTGTTGGTCCAATCCATTTCGGAAACGTGCACCAAGCCTTCGATACCGGCTTCGATTTCGATGAACGAGCCATAGTCGGTCAAGTTGGTGACCTTGCCGAACAGGCGGGTTGACTGCGGATAACGACGTGACAGGCCTGTCCACGGATCATCGCCCAACTGCTTCATGCCCAGCGAGACGCGGTTTTTCTCTTGATCGAACTTGAGAATCTTCGCCGTCACTTCGTCACCAACAGCCAGTACTTCTGATGGGTGCTTGACGCGACGCCATGCGAGGTCGGTGATGTGCAACAAACCATCGATGCCGCCCAGATCCACAAATGCGCCGTAGTCGGTAATGTTCTTGACGATGCCCTTGACGACAGAACCTTCCTTGAGCGTCTCAAGCAGCGCCGCGCGGTCCGCGCCTTGCGAAGCTTCCATGACGGCACGCCGGGACACCACAACGTTATTGCGCTTCTTGTCGAGTTTGATGACTTTAAATTCGAGCTCTTTGCCTTCGAATGGCGTCGTGTCTTTTACAGGACGCGTATCGACCAACGAGCCCGGCAAGAATGCGCGGATGCCGTTGATCATGACGGTCAGACCGCCCTTGACCTTGCCCGAAACCATACCAGTGATGATCGAACCCTTGTCGAGCGCGACATCAAGGTCATGCCATGCGGAAAGTTTCTTGGCGCGGTCGCGCGAGAGTTTGGTGGCACCGAAGCCGTCTTCAAACTTTTCGATCGCAACAGTGACAAAGTCGCCGACTTTAACTTCGACTTCGCCTTTGTCGTTCTTGAATTCTTCGATCGGGATCACGCTCTCGGACTTCAGTCCGGCGTTGACGACCACGATGTTTTGATCGACCAGCACGACTTCTGCGGTGATCATCTCGCCTTCGCGCATTTCTTGGCGCGTCAGGCTTTCCTCGAACAGCGCGGCAAAACTATCTGGCGCGTGAACGGGTTTGGGGGCTTTCACTTTTGCGACGGGTTGGATTGATGCGGACATGAATGGGTTAACTTTCGGTTTGGCGGTTAGCTCTGCGCCTGGCGACGTAGAGGATTTATCAACACCCGGAATCTTGGAAAATCTCGGGCACCTGTTTGCTGCGGGGGAAAAACTGTTTTAGAACAAGCACCTAATCCGACACGCCAGCGACGTCGGCAGCGTCAATCGGCAAATCAACCTAGCCTTTGGCCCAAACTAGCACCTGCTGGACGGCGTCATCCGCAGAAATCACTGTTGTATCAAGTAGATACGCGTCATCCAACCGTTTCAGCGGCGCAATTTGGCGACTTGAATCGCGTTCATCGCGGATGCGTAATTCCTTCACAACGTCAGCTAGTATCGCAGAGATTCCTTTTTGTTTCAACTGGTTAGTGCGTCTTTGGGCCCGCGCTTCGACGCTCGCGGTCAGAAAAACCTTGACGTCGGCATCAGGGAAAATCACCGACCCCATATCTCGTCCATCACAAACCAGCCCTGGCGCTCGCCGAAATGTCCGCTGGCGCTCAGTTAACGCTGCGCGAACTGCCAGTAGTGCCGCCACTCGCGAGGCATTCTGGCTCGCCGATTCGGTGCGAATAGCTTCCGAGACATCATTTCCAGCGAGGTACACGCGATCGCCGTCAAACCGAATGTCAAGCTGCCTAGCAACCGCTGCAACAGCATTTTCATCCGTTAAATCAATATGTTGCCTCTCTGCGGCGAGAGCGACCAGCCGGTACAGCGATCCCGAATCCAAGTAGTGAAAGCCGAGTGCCGACGCCACCCGTTGGGCGACCGTGCCTTTTCCCGACGCCGTTGGCCCGTCGATGGCGATCACGGGAACGTTCGAATTCATCATCTAACCAGACTCCCGAACACGCGAAAGTAGTCCGGAAACGTTTTCGCGACACAGTTTGGGTCGTTGATCGTGACCGGCACCCCAGCCAATGCGACTAGTGAAAAACACATCGCCATTCGATGGTCGTCATAGGTGTCGATTTGTGCGTTTGGGGTGAGGCGAGCGGCGTCAGGCGGAACAATCTTGAGGTAGTCAGGCCCCTCTTCCACCGACGCGCCCACTTTTCGCAGTTCGGTTGCCATCGCCGCGATGCGGTCCGTCTCCTTAACGCGCCAGCTGGCAACGTTGCGGATGGTGGTCGGTCCGTCGGCAAATAGTGCCAGCATGGCAATCGTCATGGCCGCGTCCGGGATGTGATTGAAGTCCGCGTCGATACCGCGCAGCCGACTTCCGGTCGGCCTGGAGGCTTCAATCCAGTCATCGCCCATCGTCACGACCGCACCCATCGCGGCGAGTGAAGCGGCGAATTTAACGTCGCCCTGAATGCTGCTGCGCCCCACCCCAATCACCCGCACCGGTCCACCGGCGATCGCCCCCGCCGCCAGAAAATACGATGCGCTAGACGCATCGCCCTCAACGGAAAGTTCCGTTGGCGCGATGTAATTGGCGTCGGCGGAAACAACGAATCGCTGCCAGCCGTCGCGAGCCACAGTCACGCCGAAGCGTTGCATCAGATTCAGTGTGATTTCAACGTAAGGTTTGGAAATGAGTTCGCCGACCACGTCGACGACGACCTTTTTCTTTAATAGTGGTAGCGCCATCAAGAGCGCAGAGAGAAACTGACTCGACACGTCGCCGCGCACCGTGATGCGATCCGCAGCCAAGCTCAGCGGGCTACCGATGGCAAGCGGCGGATAGCCTTCGTTGCCCGTGTAGGTGATCGCAGCGCCAAGTTGTCGCAAACCATCGACGAGGTCCTGAATGGGACGCTCTCGCATGCGCGGCACACCATCAAGGGCGTATGCGCGCGTTCCCGATTGCAACGCTAGTGCCGCGGTCAAAGGACGAAATGCTGTTCCAGCATTACCCAGAAACAGCGTTGCCTCTCGGTTGGGAAAATTCCCGCCGCAACCCGCGACGCGATAGTCATCGGCACCGATTGACTCGACCTTCACGCCGAGCACGTTCAGCGCGGTGAGCATCACTGCCGTGTCGTCGGATTTCAGCAAATTGCGCACCACCGTCTCGCCTGCGCTCATCGCGGCCAGCAGCAAGGTCCTGTTTGAGATCGACTTGGAGCCGGGCAAGGTCACGCTGCCGACCGCAGACGAACATGGTCCTAGTTGCAGATGTTCGACGGCGTGACTCATGACGTACCCACAAGTGGCTTATTTCGTGTCATCGTTGAATTGATCAAGTTGGCCAGACAGCCATCGCTCGCGCGCATCCTGGGCGCGTTGCATCAGCGCAAAAAGCCCAGCCTCGTCCGAGGCCGCAAGAAGCGCTTTGAGCTCTTTTGCTTTACCCAAATAGGCATCGAGCTCGGCGAGCAAGGCGTCGCGATTATTCAACGCGATATCCCGCCACATTTCCGGACTGGAACTCGCAATCCGCGTGAAGTCGCGAAAGCCGGAAGCGGCGTGTTCGAACAACAGTTTTGCATTGGGCCGAGACGCCAACTCTTCGACCAACGCGAACGCCAGCATGTGCGGCAAGTGGCTAACCGCCGCGAACACTGAATCGTGCGCAGACGCAGACATCTCCACCACTTGAGCACCCACCAGTTGCCAGGCTTCGCGCGCAGTGCTGACGGCCATCGCTGTGTTGACCGGCGACGGGCACAAGACGACGTTCTTCCCTTGAAACAAAAACTCGTCGGCCGCCATCGGTCCGTGCCGCTCGCGCCCGGCAATCGGGTGCGTCGCCACGAACTGGCCTGCACGCGCGCCCAACACCGAGCGCGCCACCGCCATCACGTCCTGTTTTGTGCTTCCTGCATCGATGATGACTGTGTGGTCGGCCAAACACGGCGCGAGGCGCTCGAGCGCAGCGGCCATTTGCCGCACCGGGATGGCCAGCAGAATCAGGTCCGCATTTCCCACTTGCTCAAACGTGCCAACGCCGTCGATGGCGCCACGCGCCTGCGCCTGGTCCAACGATGTGGCACATTTGTCCAAGCCAACGATGGACAACACCGGGCTAGATCGTTTGGCCGCTAGCGCAAATGAGCTGCCAATCAGTCCGACGCCGACAATGGCAACGTGCCTCAGCATCGTGGATGAGCAAAACTTGAAACCCGTTCATCGACGGGCGTTTCCGAGCAAAAATGGCTGAAAGTGGCCGTCAATGCTAGACTTTCAATTCCGCTCTTGCCGCATCGAGCGCAGTGATAAAGCGCTGGTTTTGTGCGGCAGTGCCGGTCGATACGCGTAGGAAGTCGGGCAATCCATAGCTGGCAATCGGACGCACAATGATCCCGGCTGCAAGCAACTGGCGGTACACCTCTGCAGCGCGTCCGACTTTGAAGGTGACGAAGTTGCCATGCGATGGAATGTACTCAAGCTCGCGCTCGGCCAACGCAGCGGTGATGGTCGCCAACCCTTCCGCATTCAAGCGACGGCTTTGCTCGATAAACGCATGATCGGATAACGCGGCCTCGGCCGCAACCATTGCCAAGTGGTTGACGTTGAAGGGTTGACGAACGCGGTTCATCATCGCGATCACGTCGGGTGCGGCGAAGCCAAAACCAATCCTGAGTCCGGCCAGTCCGTATGCCTTCGACAACGTATGCGAAATCATCAGGTTCGGAAACTCGGCCAACCATGGTGCGGTGTCGTACGCGTGCGCCGGATCGAGGTACTCGCCATAGGCTTCATCGAGAACCACCAGAACGTGCGAGGGAACCCGCGCCACAAACGCCTTCAATTCTGCGGCAGCGATAAAAGTGCCCGTGGGGTTATTAGGATTGGCCACAAAGACAACCTTCGTCGTCGCCGTGATCGCGCCCAGCATCGCCTCAAGGTCGTTGCCAAAGTGGCTTGCGGCTACCACCACCGGCGTGGCGCCGACCGCTTGGGTGGCGAGCGGATACACGGCGAACGCGTACTGCGAAAACACCGCCGAGTCGCCTTCGCGCATGAAGGTCCGCGCAGCCAACTCCAGAACGTCGTTCGAGCCGTTGCCCAGAATAATGCTTTCGGCGGGGACCCCAAACTTTGCGGTGATCGCGGCCTTTAGCGCGAAGCCTCCGCCGTCCGGATATAGCGCAAGGTCGTTGATCGCCAATTTGATCGCCTCAATCGCCTTCGGGCTCGCGCCCAACGGGTTTTCGTTGGATGCAAGTTTGACGATGTCGGCTTCCAACAGTCCCAACTCGCGCGCCACATCAGAGATCGGCTTGCCGGTCTGGTAGGGTGCGATGGCGCGAATGTAGGCGGGTGCGAGGTCAGAAAGCTTCATGGATATGGTCGTCAACAATCGTTTTGAGAACGCGCCATCGCACCGGCGCGCTTGCGCTGAGCAAATTCAAATCACCGCGGCGGGATAGGAGCCAAGTACTTTCACGTAGCCGGCGATTTTGCGGAGTTCGATCAAGGCTTCGGTCACGTTGGTGTCCTCCACGTGGCCTTCGATGTCGACAAAAAATAGATACTCCCAGAGCGCGACCTTCGACGGTCGCGACTCAAACTTGGACATCGAGACCCCGCGAGTCGCAAACGGCGTCAACATTTCGTAGACCGCACCGGAACGATTGGCCGCCGACAACACCAAGGACGTCTTATCCCGACCAGTATGTTTCGGCTCATAGGTACCCAACACCAGAAAGCGCGTCGTGTTGTTCGGCTCGTCTTCAATGTTGGACGCCAGCAGCGTCAAACCGTAGTGGGTCGCCGCCATCTCGCCGGCCACAGCCGCCGTGAACGGCTCCAAAGACGCGCGACGTGCCGCTTCGGCGTTTGAGGCGACCGCAATACGTTCCACCTTTGGCAAATGCGTGTTCAGCCATTCATGACATTGCGCCAGCGACTGACCGTGTGAAAACACCTTCAATAAGCTATCAAACGGCAACGTCGCCGTGGCCATCAGGTGGTGATGGATGCGAACCAGCACTTCGCCACAAATGCGCAGCGGCGTTTGTGGCATGAGATCGAGTGACCGGCCGACGGCACCTTCGGTCGAATTCTCAACGGGAACGATGCCGAAATCGCAGGTGTTGGATTCGACGTTGCGATACACCTCGTCAATCGACCCCTGCGGCATTAACTCTGCGCCTTCGCCAAAATGTTTCTTGGCGGCCAATTCGCTGAACGTGCCTTGCGGACCAAGATAGGCCACCGTGATGGGTCGCTCAAGCGCTAGGCAAGCCGACATGATTTCGCGGAACAGCCGTGCAACAACTTCATCCGGCAACGGACCTTGATTGCTCTGCTTGATGCGCAACAACACTTCGGCCTCGCGCTCTGGGCGATACGCCTGACCGACCTTGAGCGCGCCGACCTGCCGCGCACGCGCGGCGCGGGCGTTGAGCTTTTCGAGAATTTCGGCGTCGAGCGCGTCGATCTCGGCTCGCAATTGTGCGAGGGGCGGCGTTGGCGTGTTGGATGGCTGCGACATACTCAAAGTTTATCCTGAACGCAACCGCAAACGGTCCTCGAGACCACCGGCAGCCGCTTAATACTAACCGTGGCGCACCTGAAAATCGCCCATGTATCTAGTCAACGCCTTCACGGCGTCGAGCGATACCGCGTTATATATCGATGCCCGCATTCCGCCAAGCGCTTTGTGGCCCTTGAGTCCGGCCATGCCTGCCTCGGCCGCGCCGTCAAGAAAACGTTGGATGAGTGCCTCGTCGCGAAGAAAGAACGGCACATTCATGCGCGAACGATCTGCGGCCGCCACCGCATTCCGGTAGAAGCCCCCTGAATCGTCGATGGTCGCATAGAGTTTTGCGGCTTTCTCGACATTGACCTTCTCAATGCCGGCAAGGCCACCCTGTCGCTTGAGCCACTTGAAGGTTAGCCCGGCGAGGTAGACGGCAAATGTCGGCGGCGTATTCAGCATCGAGTCGTTCGCCGCTTGCTGCGTGTAGTCAAACACGGAAGGTGTCAGCGGATGCGCGCCGCCAAGCAAGTCATCGCGCACAATCACGACAGTCAAGCCTGAGGGCCCGATGTTCTTCTGCGCCCCGCCGTAAATGCAGCCAAAGGCTGAGACATCGACGGGACGGGACAAAATATGCGACGACATGTCAGCCACCAGCGGCACGTCGTCGGTGACCGCAGGCGTCCAAGAGTACTCCACGCCGTGGATAGTTTCGTTGGTACAAATATGCCGGTACCCGGCGTTCGGATTAGTCTTCCATTCCGACTGCGGCGGCACGCAGGTGTAGTGTCGATCGGATGCCGAAGCGACCACGTCAACTTCACAATACTTGCGCGCTTCCTTGATGCCCTGCAAGGACCAGTGCCCGGTATCGACATAATCCGCGCGCGCGCGCCCACGCAGCAGATTGAGCGGGACGATGGAAAATTCGCCCTTGCCACCACCCTGCAGGAACAGAACCTTGTAGTTCTCCGGAATCGACAATAGTTCGCGCAGGTCGCCTTCAACCTCCGCCGCGAGCGCCAAAAACACCTTGCCGCGATGACTCATTTCCATCACCGAGGTGCCGGTGCTCTTGTAGTCGAGCAACTCAGCTTGCGCCTGCTGCAAGACCTCTGTCGGCAACGCGGCGGGCCCTGCGGAAAAGTTAAACGTGCGCATCAGTCCCAAACTTATTCAGCGTCTTCTTCGTCTGATTCAGCTACTTTCTGCAAGCCGGTCAGCTTGGTACCTTCGTCCAAATTGATCAGCGTAACACCTTGGGTGGAGCGGCCCATTTCACGGATCTGCGTGACCTTGGTGCGGATCAGCACGCCCGCATTGGTAATCATCATGATTTCGTCTTCCGGACGCACCAGCACTGCAGCAACAACCTTGCCATTGCGGGTGGAGGTCTGGATCGCAATCATTCCTTGGGTACCGCGACCGTGGCGGGTGTAGTCAGAAATCGCGGTGCGCTTGCCGTAGCCAAACTCTGTTGCGGTAAGCACCGAGTCTTCCTCGTTTTCTGCGACCAACATTGAGATGACCTTGCCGCCCTTCGCTAGGTTCATGCCACGCACACCACGTGTGTCACGACCCATCGAGCGGACGTCAGACTCCTCAAAACGTACCGCTTTGCCGGCGTTGGAGAACAGCATTACATCGTGTTTGCCATCAGTTAATGCCACGCCGATCAACGAGTCACCATCGTCCAACGCAATGGCAATGATGCCCGCCTTGCGCGGGTTGGCGAAGTCAGATAGCGCGGTCTTCTTGACGGTTCCTTCGGACGTTGCGAAAAACACGAAGCGATCATCACGGAATTCCTTGATCGGTAGCACCGTTGAGATTTTTTCGTTTGGCTGCAGTTGAAGCAGATTGACGATTGGCTTACCGCGCGAACCACGTGAGCCGAGCGGAATTTCATACACCTTGAGCCAATACACCCGGCCTTTGTTCGAGAAGCACAACACGTAGTCGTGCGTCTTGGCGATGAATAAGTTCTCGATGAAATCATCATCTTTGGTGGCTGTTGCTTGTTTGCCGCGCCCGCCGCGCTTTTGCGCCCGATAGTCGGCCACCGGCTGATACTTGATATAGCCCGTGTGCGACATGGTAACAACGACGTCTTCATTGGCAATCAAATCTTCGATCGACATTTCCTGACCGTTGGCAATAATCTCGGAGCGACGCTTGTCGCCAAACTGCGTTTTAATTTCTTTGAGTTCGCTGACGATGATGGCCGTGACCCGCCCCGGCTTGGACAGGATGTCGAGCAGGTCGGCAATCTTGTCCATGATTTCTTTGTACTCGCTGACAATCTTGTCCTGCTCGAGGCCCGTCAGACGCTGCAATTGCATTTCTAAAATGCGCTGTGCCTGGGTTTCAGACAAACGGTAGCCGCTAGTGCCCAGTCCAAATTCTTTCGGAAGTCCCTCCGGACGGAACGCCTCCGATTGATCCCCCGCCGCGCGCGCCAACATTTCTTCAACTAGCTTGGAACGCCAAACGCGATCCATCAGCTTGACTTTGGCCTCCGCAGGCGTCTGTGCAGACTTGATGAGTTCAACGATCTCGTCAACATTCGAAAGGGCAACGGCAAGCCCCTCAAGCACGTGCCCACGTTCGCGCGCTTTGCGCAACTCAAACACCGTGCGACGCGTGACGACTTCGCGCCGATGGCGCAGGAACGCATCCAGAAATTGTTTGAGGTTGAGGAGACGTGGCTGGCCGTCGACGAGCGCGACCATGTTCATGCCAAACGACTCCTGCATCTGGGTCATCTTGAACAGATTGTTCAGCACGATCTCAGGCACTTCGCCACGCTTCAACTCGATCACTGCGCGCATGCCCGACTTATCTGACTCATCCCGCAAATCAGATACGCCCTCGAGCCGTTTGTCCCGCACCAGTTCACCGATCTTGATCAGTAAGTTGGCCTTATTGACTTGGTAGGGCAGCTCATCGATGATGATGGCCTGGCGGTTGCCCTTCTCGATGTCTTCAAAGTGGCAGCGGGCACGCATGATGCAACGGCCACGACCGGTGCGATACCCATCACGCACGCCGTCGATGCCATAGATGATGCCAGCAGTCGGGAAGTCTGGTGCCTTCACAATATCAATCAATTCTTCGAGATCGACCGCCGGGTTTTCCAACACACGCAAACAGGCATCGATCGTATCGGACAAATTGTGTGGCGGAATATTGGTCGCCATGCCGACGGCAATCCCGGTCGCGCCGTTAACTAACAGGTTTGGAAAGCGCGCCGGCAATACCAGCGGCTCCATTTCCTTGCCGTCATAGTTCGGACCAAAGTCGACGGTATCCGAATCGATGTCCGCCATCAACTCGGACGAAATTTTCTGCATGCGGCACTCGGTATATCGCATGGCGGCCGCATTGTCACCGTCAACCGAACCGAAGTTGCCCTGACCATCCACGAGCATGTAACGCAACGAAAACGGCTGCGCCATGCGTACGAGCGTGTCATAGATTGCTGTATCGCCGTGCGGATGGTATTTACCCATCACGTCACCGACAATACGTGCACATTTTACGAATGGCCGGTTGTGCACATTGTTGACTTCCTGCATAGCAAACAACACACGGCGATGCACGGGCTTGAGCCCGTCTCGCGCGTCGGGCAGCGCACGACTGACGATCACGCTCATCGCATAGTCGAGGAAGCTCTTGCGCATTTCCTCTTCCAAGCTGATCGGTATGGTTTCTTTGGCGAATGATGGTACTTGGGGATCGGTCACGAGTGCGCTCTTCTTGGGAGTGAGGTATTTGCGCTGCACACACGCCGTAGAATCACACCAACGGCGTGTCGAATCTTGGTAAAGCGCAGCAGCGATACAGCAAGTGGTTGATTTATAAGAATATTCAACCGTAACTAACCGGTAAATTTAACACATTTAAGCCAACTTGACCACTCCCGAGCCGAAAACCACAAGCGGTGGCGGGAGCGTTTTATGAAAAGCACAATTAGTTGTGTTTTTTGCGATTGGCGATAAAAAACCAACGGAGTGTTGCTATTGTGCAACTCTTGGTCCGACGGCGGGGTGCGTTGGCCCTCGTGAGGTTGTGCCGGTCCATGGCTATCGTGTATGATTTCGGGGTTCCTTTGAGGCAGCGTAACGGGTGTTTCCATACGCTTAGCTCTGAAGAGTATTGAATGTTGATGCAAGTTTTGTTTCCCCCAGCGCTGATCTGGTCTAGATTTATCGCTGGCTTCTTTCGAACGACAATAAATTTTCCAATCTCTCGGGAGCACCACCAAATGAAGAATTCCCTAATCGCGAAGCTGACCGCAACCGCCGCACTGATCGGTGCTGCGACGGCGTACGCGGGCGTCACCCCGAATCTGGTCGATTCGTCTGGTGCGCCAGTACGTGACGCTTCCGGCGCATGCGTTCAAACCAGCGGCATCGATCATCCGGATTGCATGCCAAAGAAAGTGGAACCACCCAAGCCACCTCCGGCACCACCAGCACCCGTCGTTGTACCAAAACCGGTTGAAGCACCTAAGCCTGCTCCACAGCCGGTAAAAGTTGCCATCACGATCCAGGCCGAAGCCCTGTTTGACTTTGACAAGTCGGTCCTTAAGGCTGAAGGCAAGAAGTCGATTGATGACGCGATTGTCAAGATGAAGCAAGTTGACGTGGAAATGGTCATTGCGACCGGCCATACCGACTCAGTTGGTACAGATGCCTACAACCAAAAACTTTCCGAGCGTCGTGCGACGACCGTTAAGGAATACATGGTTTCGCAGGGCATTGCTGCGGCGAAGATCACTACCCTTGGCAAAGGCGAAACACAGCCAGTCGCCTCCAACAAGACTGCCGACGGCCGTGCGAAGAACCGCCGCGTCGACATCGAGTTCAAGGGCGTTCAAACCAAGTAGTCCGGGCAACCGGTAAAAAAGCCCCGCAATGCGGGGCTTTTTTGTTTCCGGCTCCCGTGTCTCGGCAAGATTGCGTAAACGATGACCAAAATATTTTCTGCTCGCTGGGTAATACCCGTGGAACCACTGGCCGTGTTCGAACACCATTCGGTGGTGATCAGCGACGGCGTCGTAACAGCACTGTTGCCAACGGCTGAGGCACGCCAGCAATTTCCCGATGCGGAAGAAACACAACTTGCGAACCACGTGCTGATTCCTGGACTGGTCAATCTCCACACGCATGCCGCCATGAC
>JAYVUH010000513.1:0-4861 GCA_043788115.1 Burkholderiales bacterium | reverse complement strand
CGGTCAGCGTCAATTCGAGCGCCGCAGGGAGTGCGGTTGACGCGGCCGCTGGCGTGGCGTCGTCACGGGAGGGCCAGTCGGCACGCCAGTTGCCGCGCTGGTCGAGCACCCGCCAACGCCACTCACGAACGTTGCGTAGTGCGGTGTGGGCAACCGGCTGCGCCCGCGGCGCGGCGTCGAGGCCATCCCAGATCAGTAGCTCGAGTTTGCTTTCAATGAAACGATAGCCAATGCGTTGCGGTGCGGCGCTAGCACCCACGCCTCCGGCAAAGCCCGTACGACTAAACACCAAGACCGGGTCGATCGACGAGACGGCGGCGGACAGTACCTTGAGTGCAGGCTCGTTGACACCGTCGGCGTTGCGTATGGCGCGTGGCAGTATTGCGCCCAAGTCGGCTTCGAGACGGGTAAAGAACAGCGCCTGATCGCGCAGGGTGGCTGACTGTTGGCTTAGCCGTTCGCGCGTATCAAAAATGCTCGAGAGTGTGCGGTAGCTGATGACGCTGAGGACGGCAAATACCACCAGCGCGACCAGCACTTCCACCAGCGTGAAGGCGCACTGGCGGAAAAACGGGCGGTCGATTCTGCCGGGAAGTTTTGCGCGTGGTTTCATGGCGTGGTGCCACTCTTGGTGTTGGGCAAAGGCAGGTCGGCGTTTCTCGACAGATAGACGGTGAGGACAGCGAGTTTGCGCGGGTCCTCCCTCGTCACCGCGATCTCGGTCTTGCGAAACGCGCTATTGGGCGTCTCGTTCGAGGTCGCCGTCCATCGAAAGGCAATTCCGCCCATCTCGGCGCTACCGTTCTCGATGCCGACGACCGGGAACACGCGGCGCGCGGTGAGTTCGGCGGCGCGATTTTGTGCCACCCATGTTGCATAGGTGCGCAGCTTGGCTTCTTCGGCGCTGACCGTCGCCATCGACGCCGCGCGCATCGCGGCCGCCAATGCAATTGACAGGATGGCGAGCGCAATCAACACCTCGATCAGTGTGAAGCCGGCTGGGATTGGACCGTGCTTTTTCATCTGCCGCGTGACCTAGCGACGAAAGCTGACATTGCCGAGCGCATCACCATCGATGATGCGTTGATAGTCGTCCGAGAACACACGCAACGAAAACGGTGCGCCCACGCCGGTTGGCAGAAACGTAACAACCTGTTCGCGAGTGCTGGCACTGTCAGTGCGTGGCTGCGTGTTGCCACCGATCCCGGTGGTCAGTTCGACACGTATGCCGTCACGCCAACGGCGGGTGCGGAGTGTGTCGGTGCCCGCGGCGCGCCAGAGAGGTTCAACGCTGTTCGGATCTCGCTCGAGGAATTCAATGCCCGATGGAGTGAGTCGCATCGCGATGGGATAGCCGGAGAACACCGCCTGATCACGCGTTTTTTCGACCAGCGACAGCGTGCGTTCGGCTTCCTGACGCACGCGTTCTTCGTTGCTGACAAATAAGTTGGATACCGCGATCGATAAGGCGATGCCGATGATCACTACCACCACCATGATCTCGACCAGTGTGAAGCCATGGGGCGGAAAGTGAAACTCGCCAATTGGCGGGCATTTCCGAGCAGTTTTGCCTTGAAGCACCCGTGGATTCACGAGTTTGTTCCCTGAGCCAGCCGTCCCAGCAGCTTGTTGAAATTCACTATATGCGTTTGGCAGGCGATCTCGGTGCGCTGCTTTCCCCTTTGAAAAAGAGCCTGTCCTGAGCGTGCCGAAGGAGGGATCGAGGAAGATTTTAAACGTTTGCGTGCCGACACCGACGGCAAATCCCCCTTAGTCCCCCTTTTCCAAAGGGGGAAATGGCACGTAACGAGTTCATTCGGTTTCGGCATTGCGAATTTCAACAAACGGCTAGAGCGTCCAAGAGCCAATATCGGCATCATTACCTTCTCCGCCACTTTGCTTATCAGCGCCGAAACTGAAGACGTCAATTTCGCCTTTGACCCCCGGGTTCAAGTATTGGTATGGCGTTTTCCACGGGTCGGTGGGCAGGCGCTCGATGTAGCCGCCTTGCTTCCAATTGGCCGGCTGCGGGTTGGACGTGGACTTTTGTACCAGCGCTTGCAGGCCTTGATCGGTGGATGGGTAGAAACCGTTGTCGAGGCGATACAGTTTGAGTGCCTGCATGATGATTGAGATGTCGGCTTTGGCGGCGGTCACTTTGGCCTGATCAGGGCGATCCAGAATTTTAGGGATAACAACCGCTGCCAGAATACCGAGAATGACGACGACGATCATCACCTCGATGAGCGTAAAACCACGCGCACAGATGCGCTTGGCGGAAGTGTGCGGTGAAGAATAGCAGCGGGATTTTTTGGCAGTGATAGCGTTCATGGGTTTCTAGCGAGAGACCAACTGGTTGAGTTCAAAGATCGGTAGCAGCACGGCCAGTACGATTGCAAGCACGATGACGCCCATCACCAAAATCATTGCAGGTTCGATCAAGGCAGCGAGGCGGGCAGTGCGTGTTTCTAGTTCGCGCTGCTGCTGGCGCGCAGCGCTTGCCAGGGTCTCGGGCAGACGACCACTGGCCTCCCCCGAGGCGACCAAATGCAGCATCACCGGCGGGAACAGGGCGGGCTTGGTGTTCTGCGCTTGTAGTGCGCGTGACAGTGAAACGCCTTCGCGTACTTGATTGGCAGCGCGCTCGAGCGCTTCGCGCATGGGTAGATTGCTCACCACACCGACGGCCGCGTTCATGGCGGTTAACACCGGCACGCCGCTGCCGACCAGTATCGATAGCGTTGCCGCGAGTTGTGACGATTCACGTACACGGATCAGACGACCCAACACCGGTGTGCGCAGCAGGAGCGCATGGAACCGTCGACGTTGCGTTTGTGCACGCATGGCAAAGCGAAATGCGGCGACCCCGGCGACAGCGGTCACCAGCCAAAACCACCACGTATATTTGAGCAGCGCCGAGAGCCCCAGCAACGCACGCGTCATGAACGGCAGCGTCTGTTTGGTCGCATCAAACACGCCGACGACTTGCGGCACCACGTACAACATCAAGCCGACCACTACCAGAAAACAAATCACCATCACGATGACCGGATACACCATCGCCGTGATGAGCTTTTGCTTGATCGCCTGCTGGTCTTCGACGTAATCCGCGAGTTTGAGCAACACGTCCGGCAATTTGCCGGAAGTCTCACCGGCACCGACGAGGGTGCGATACAACTCGGAGAACGACTGCGGAAACGCCGACATTGCTTGGGCCAACGACTGACCCTCGCGAATACTGGCGCGCATTTGTGCGACGACTTGTCGCTCTCGCTCAGTCTCAGATTGCTCAACCAGCGCACCAAGTGCGCCTTCGATGGTCAGGCCTGCACCCACTAGTGTGGCGAGTTGGCGCGTGATGCCGGCCAGCTGAGCAGTCGATAGCGAGCCGGTCTTGCCCGAGAAACTGGTGAACCGTGCACCAACCGCGCTGTCATTAGCCGCCTCGATGATCGAGACATCCATCGGAAACAGGCCCTGCTCGCGCAGGCTTGCACGTGCCAGCCGCGGGCTGTCAGATTCGATGACGCCGCGCTGCTCGCGGCCATCGAGATCGTAGGCTAGGTATTTGAAACCGGGCATGGGGACAGCGAAGCGTTGTGGCTAGTCACGCGTGACACGCATGACTTCTTCGAGCGACGTTACGCCGGATGCAACCCAGCGCATGCCGTCTTCACGCAGCGTCTTCATGCCAGCCTCGGTAGCCGCTGCGGCGATGTCGGCTTCCGACTTGCCGTCGTGGATCAGCGTGCGGATTGACTCGTTCACGGTTAGCAACTCATAGATGCCCGTGCGCCCGCGAAACTTGCTGTTGTCGTCGGGATTGACCTTACGCACCAAGCGCTGCGCCAACACGCCACTGAGGGTGGAGGCGAGCAGGTAGGGCTCGATACCCATATCGACTAGACGCGTGACCGCGCCAGCGGCCGAGTTGGTGTGCAGCGTCGCCAACACCAAGTGACCAGTGAGTGAGGCTTGTACGGCGATCTCGGCGGTCTCGAGATCACGAATCTCGCCGATCATGATCACATCCGGGTCCTGCCGGAGAATAGCGCGCAAGGCACGCGCGAACGACATGCCAATCCGTGCGTTGACCTGTGTCTGACCGACGCCGTCGAGGTCGTATTCGATCGGGTCTTCAACCGTCATCATATTGCGGGTTGCGGCGTCCAGCCGCGATAAGGCGGCGTAGAGCGTAGTGGTCTTGCCCGATCCGGTCGGGCCAGTCACCAGAATGATGCCGTGTGGCTGCTCGATCAGCTTGTCGAGTTGGCCCAAGGTTTCCGCAGACATGCCGAGACCATCGAGTGAAAGGCGTCCGGCTTGTTTATCCAGCAAGCGCAGCACCACACGCTCGCCGTGACCGGTCGGCAACGTTGACACACGCACATCGACCGGGCGACCGGCAATTTTCAACGTAATACGGCCATCTTGCGGCAGACGCTTTTCGGCGATGTCGAGTTCGGCCATCACCTTTACGCGTGATACCAGCGCCGCATACAAACTGCGCTTGGGCTCCACCACGTCGCGCAGCGCGCCGTCTACCCGAAACCGGACCAGCGAGCGCCGCTCAAAAATTTCTAAGTGGATGTCGGAGGCGTTTTCGCGAATGGCTTGCGTGAGCAGGGCATTGATCAGCTTGACGATGGGCGCGTCATTTTCTGTTTCCAACAAATCGGTGATTTCAGGTAACGATTCGGTCAGCGCCGCGAGATCGGCTTCGGACTCAATATTGGAAGCGATCTCAGCGACATGATCATCCGTGCCATCACTCACATCGCTACCGAATGCATATGCCTGCGCGAGGCGCGTTTGAAATTCCTCGGCGGACAGCAGCACGTGCTTGACCGTCTTGCCGGTC
>JAYVUH010000512.1:0-2213 GCA_043788115.1 Burkholderiales bacterium | reverse complement strand
GCCGCTGGCCGGCGAGATGAGTGGCCATATTTTCTTCAAGGAACGCTGGTTTGGCTTCGACGATGCGCTTTATTGCGGCGCACGCCTGCTCGAAATCGTCAGCAAGTTCGCTGACGCGAACGCACCGCTGAAGGCATTGCCCGACGCGATTTCCACGCCGGAGCTGAACTGGCAATTGAAAGAAGGCGAGCCGCACGCCCTGGTCGACAAGATCCGCGAAACCGGAAAATTTGAAGGCGCTACAGAGATCATCACCATCGACGGTGTGCGCGTGGAATATCCCGACGGCTTTGGACTCGCGCGCGCGTCGAACACGACGCCGGTGATCGTGCTGCGGTTTGAAGGGGAAACGCCAGAGGCGCTGAAGCGGATCGAGGAAGACTTTCGGCGGGTGTTGACGGCGGCTAAGTCGGATGTGCCGTTGCCTTATTGATAGGCTGCACTAAATCACGTAGCACCAGCATTGGCGGGCGTTTGCAAGGCTTCTTGGCCTGTGGGGCACGTGGATGCTGGGGGTGCGATTCAAACTGATGTGGCGTATTCTAAAAGCTTCTCAGGCACCGATGGAGAGGCGAAATGGCAAACCAACCGTTGAGCGACACCGAACTGCTGCGCCAACTAAACGCGCATCCGGAGGTCAGAAATCGCATTGAATCGATGTTATCAGTCGTCGGCAACGAAAGTGGAGACCTCAGCCGAGCTGATGCCGCCGAAATGCGACTGATCGAAGAAATTCGTCGCTTGGGGCAAGAAACGCTCACCGCCTGGGCCCAACAGCAAGTTAGCAAGACATCAGAGGCGCTCAGTCAGGCACCGCGGACCTGGCGGGAAGGTAAAAAAAACTCCGCTGGCACAGCACCTTCGGCGACATCACCGTAGAAGAGCCGCAATACCGCCTCGGCAGCAAACGCCTGCGACCCTTCACCCAAAGTGCGCACATCGGCCACCGCAGCTGCTCGCTGCCGCTCCAACGCGTCGTCACCGACTTTGCTGCCGATGTCTCGTTTGCCCAAGCCATGGACAAATTGGTCGAACACTATGGCGTGTTGCTCGCAGAAAGCACCATCCGTCAAATTACCGAAGCCCACGCCCAGCAAATATTGAAGGCCCACAAGGTCACTCAAACCTGGCCTGACCAACCCGGCGTTGCCGTGGTCATTGCACAAATGGACGGGGGCATGGTGCCCATTGTCGAACCTGATCCGAGCCAGGCAGACCAACGCAAAGGCAAGAAACTGTTTTGGAAAGAAGCCAAAATTTGTTTGGCCCACCCCCATGGAAGCCACACGCTGGCCTATGGTGGCACCTTGCAAGGTGACGCCAAGCGGGCAGGCCAGCAACTCTTTCATTGCGCGACCCAGGCAGGCTTTGGCAACCGTACCCGCCTGCACGCGGTCGGCGATGGGGCCGACTGGATCGCCGGACAGGTCGAAGAGCAGTTTGGTGCGTGCAGCACCTATCTGGTTGATTTTTACCATGTCTGCGAGTACCTCAGCGCTGCCGCGGCGGCGATCACGACCGACGCTGCTGAGGCGGCGGCCTGGAAGGATGGGCAAGTCAAACGATTGAAGAACGCGCATGCCAGTGAGGTCATCGATGCGCTGGAAATGCACCTGGAAGCGCCTGGGGTTGATGATGCCAACGCCGTGGTACGCCGCTGTCACCGCTATCTGAGCAATCGCTTGGATCAGTTGGACTACCAGGCGGCGATCAGCAACGATCTGCCGATCGGTTCGGGCGAGATTGAAAGCGCGCATCGATATGTCGTCCAGAAGCGCTTAAAGTGCGCCGGCACCTGGTGGCGAGCGGCGAATGCAGAAAATATGCTGGCACTGCGATTGAATCGGGCCAATAGGCAGTGGAATGACTACTGGACCGAAGAATTCAGGGCCGCCGCTTGAGCGGTAGGTTCCACATCAGTTTGAATCGCACCCCTTTGCCTACAGGCCGAGGCTGCTGCCTGTGACTGCCAGCTCCGATTGATCCCATATTTCTTCAAAGCGCTCCAGAAACGGGCGGGTATCACCTCCGTCGTACAAGGTCAAAACCGACCGCGGGTGATCCACATGTAACTTGCGCCAAAAATGTGCGTCATCTGCGATGATCATTGAGTCGCGAGCTTCAGACGCCCGCCCCAGTGTGCGATGAATCTGGATTTGGCCAGAGAACTGTGTCAGCAGCGCAATGAGACGCGGAAGCTCGCTCTCGAGTCC
>JAYVUH010000511.1:0-3237 GCA_043788115.1 Burkholderiales bacterium | reverse complement strand
GATTCGACGTCGGCCATTTGCTGTTCGCACGCCGGGTTTGATGCGTCAATGACGTGCAGCAATACATCGGCTTCGAGCGCTTCGGTGAGCGTCGCATGGAACGCGGCCACCAGACCATGCGGCAACTCGCGAATAAACCCGACCGTGTCCGACAGCGCGACGTTATAGGAAGGCGCCAGAAAGATACGCCGCGTGGTAGTGTCGAGCGTGGCAAACAACTGGTTGGCGACGTAGGTTTCGGCACGCGTCAGACGATTGAAAAGAGTCGACTTGCCAGCGTTCGTGTAGCCAACGATCGATACCGTAAACGCGCCCGCGCGACGTCGACCTGCGCGTTGCGTGGTGCGCTGCCGCTCCAGTTTTAGCAGTCGATCCTTGAGTTTTTTGATGCGATCCCCGACCAGTCGCCGATCGATTTCGAGCTGTGTTTCACCCGGCCCGCCGCGCACGCCGATACCGCCGCGTTGACGCTCGAGGTGGCTCCAGCCTTTGACCAAGCGCGTCAGTAGATGCTGCATTTGTGCCAATTCGACTTGCAATTTACCCTCAGCCGAGCGTGCCCGCTGCGCGAAAATATCAAGGATCAAATCGGTGCGATCCATGACGCGCACCTTGTCCGCGCCTAGGGCGGCTTCCAAGTTACGTATCTGGATGGGCGACAGTTGATGATCGACGACGACCAGTGTCGCACCTGTGTCTTCGACCATCAGTTTCAATTCTTCGACTTTGCCGCTCCCCGCAAAGGTCGCGGCGTCTGGTTTTTGGCGCTTACCCGTCAGGCTGCCGATCATGTCCGCGCCGGCGCTGATGATGAGTTCGCGCGCCTCGGCGAGTCTCGACTCGATCTGTCCGTCGCCAAAATCAAGCAACAGCGCCACAGCAGCAGTACGGCGCTCACAGGTCGCGGGGAAAGGGGGTTTCACGAAATCGTCCGAATGTGTGTGATGGTCGCGAAGCAGGTTATTGACGATGGGCAGTGGCGCGGCTGGCCACGCAGGCCACAACAGCCAAGCGTCCCGCAAGCAGGGGCGGCCTGTTCCAAACACACGCCTTGCCTACGCGCAGCCAGATGCTGGCGCCGAGACAAGGCAACATGCGCGACACAAGAAAATTAGTTGTCGCCGGCAGGTGCGTCGAACGGAATCGACACGGCGCGCGCTGGGACGACCGTGGAAATCGCGTGCTTATAGACCATCTGGGTCACGGTGTTTTTCAACAACACGACGTATTGGTCGAAAGACTCGATTTGACCTTGCAACTTGATACCGTTGACAAGATAGATTGAGACTGGGACATGTTCCTTACGCAAGATATTCAGGAACGGGTCTTGTAACAGTTGCCCTTTTGCACTCATGTTCTTATTCTCCAGCTGAGGTTATGGCGGAACCGCCTCGTCAAACAGTGGCGCAATGCCGGAAACGAGGTCAAAAAAACGATCCTGCCTGATTATGTACTCTAACGAAAATCGCTGCTTGGGTGGCCAGTGCCTGATAAAGACACTCACTTGCCGACTTTTGTTCCATGCCGCGTCAGATAAGTCTACCCCTGCCCGATGCTTTCATTACATTGGCGTGACATTGCCGAATGCAAGTACAACCGAAACCTAGGGAGGGTCTGATTAAGTTGCTTTGGTTCAGTTTGTGGTGAGATTGGGGCAGCGGCTAGGCACGCGACGAAGGTGCGTTGCCGGGCTACCGCACGAGGAGCAAAACGACGCAGATGCCTCGATATCGCCGCAAAATGAATTGAATGAACTTGATCAGACCCTCCCTAACCGTACTTGCGCTTCATGCGAATACGCCCACGGCGGCGCTTATCTTCCTGGCCTTTGGTCAGCGGCGGCGGTCGTTTGTCGCGGTAGGGGTTAAGGGCAGACTTCAACTCCACCCGCAACGGCGTGCCGCGCAACTTGAACGTCTCCATGAAGCGGCCTTCAAGATAGCGGACATAGCTCTCATGAACGCCGGACAAGCCGCTACCGTGCACGATCACCAGCGGCGGATTGTGTCCGCCTTGGTGGGCATAGCGCATCTTGGGTCGATGTGGGCCATTCATCGGTGGTTGGTGGGCGGCGGTTGCCGCCATTAAGGCGCGGGTCAATTTAGGTGTCGACAACTTGGCCATCGCTGCGGCAAAAGCGTCATCGACCGAGGCGAACAGCGGGGTCAATCCCATTCCGTCCTTGGCCGAGATGGTGTGCATGTGCGCAAAACTAAGGAAGTGCAACTTGCGGTCAAAGTCGGCCTTCACCCGCTCGCGCGTGTACTCGTCGAGGTTGTCCCACTTGTTGATCCCCACCACCAACGCTCGACCAGATTCCAAGATAAACCCCGCAATGTGGGCATCTTGCTCGGATACTTCCTGCCGCGCGTCAAGCACCAAGACCACCACGTGGCAGTCCGCACTCGCTTGCAAGGTCTTGATTACAGAAAATTTTTCCACGGCCTCGAAGACTTTTCCGCGACGCCGGATGCCCGCAGTATCGATCAAGGTGTAGTCCTTGCCGTTACGATGCAGAGGGATGAAGATCGAGTCGCGCGTGGTACCCGGCTCGTCGAACGCAATCACCCGCTCCTCGCCGAGCAGCTTGTTTACGAGCGTCGATTTGCCGACGTTCGGTCGGCCGATGATGGCGATCTTCGGATGCTTTGGGTCAACCTCTTCCTCGGACTCGGGGAAATTGACGAGCATGTCTTCAATCAGCTGTCGTACGCCCTCACCGTGCGCCGCTGAAATCGCGACCGGCACGCCCAGTCCCAACTCGTGGAACTCAGCCGTGACGATCTGCTCATCCATACCTTCGGCCTTGTTGACCGCCACGATCACCGGAACCCGCTTAGTGCCTCCAGGCCCGTCGTTGCGCATCGTTTGGCGTAGTTTTTCGGCGATGATCTTGTCCTGCGGGGTCAGGCCCTGGCGACCGTCGACGACGAACAGCAGGGCATCCGCTTCGGCAACCGCTTGCAAGGTTTGCTTGGCCATCTCATGTAGGATGCCGTCGGTGACTTTCGGCTCGAAGCCGCCGGTATCGACAACCAGAAACGGTTTCGATGCGCCGCGCCCATGGCCATAGTGCCGGTCGCGCGTCAACCCGGGCAGATCCGCCACCAGCGCATCTCTCGACTTGGTGAGCCGATTGAACAGCATGGATTTGCCGACGTTCGGTCGGCCGACGATAACAATGGTGGGTTTCATAATTGAATAACACTGTGCGGCAGCCGTGCGCGCGACGTCGAC
>JAYVUH010000510.1:0-7130 GCA_043788115.1 Burkholderiales bacterium | reverse complement strand
GCTTGCCACTCTTCGTCGCTCACGGTATCGACGAGTTTTGGCGCAGGTTTGGCAGCTGGCTTGGCACTTCTGGGTGCCTTGGTGCCGGTTGCGCCGGGGGCCGCAGGTGCAGGGCGTTTCTTGAGCAGCTTTTCGAGCATGAGTTTTCGCGTTTGAAGGGGTCGACGCGTATTTTGACACTTCTTGAGTGGGGAGCGGCGGAGGGGCTGATTCCGTAGCGGGTTTACGGTGCCGCTTCTGCAAGTCGAGCACGGCGGAATTGCCTTCGCTATTCGCAATCGCGGAACGCCTCAACGGGTATCATCAGGTTGGCGCTGTCAACCAGCCTGCCTTGAGTGCCGAGCACTTCCTCTGATTGCCGATGTCACGACCGACGCAACGCCACTACGCCTACCGCGCCAACCTGATTGAGCGGCCATCGATGGCCCGCTTCACAGTGCTGTCGGTGCTACTGCACTTGTGGGTGGTGGTGTCATTTGGAGATGCCTCCGACACGTTTGGCGATGCTTCCGGAACCCGACGCGACGGCAGCGAGTGGAATCGCACTTTCGTGGCCACGCTCAAGCCTGCCGAGCGGGCAACGCTGACGGGTCGCGCCGCCGCCCCGCGACGTCGATCGAACGTCGACCGCGAGACTCGCCAGACCGATGCGCTGGCGGCAAGGCCGACCCCACCATCGACCGAGGTCGCTGTGCCGGCACCGGACAGTGCTGCGGCGCTAGAGGTCGCCGCGTCTGAGCCGCCCGCGCTGCCACGGTTCGAGAAAATTCCGGTGTTGGCCAATGACGTTGAGGCGGCCGCGACACCATTTGTGGTTGCACCGATCCCAATGGCGTCGGTTGCGTCGCCGGCCGCTGTGACAACGCTTGCTACGCCGGCGCTCGCGACCATCGCCAGCGTACCAAAAGTCGTTGGTAATGAAGCCGGTTTCGCGGTCTTTGTTGCGCCGATTGTCGAACGAGCGGCGATGGCGCAAGCGCCCGCACCAATGCTGGCGACGCCGTCCCTGCCACTGCTGATCAGGCCCACCAGCGAACGCGAGTTCGCGACTTATGTTGCGCCGCCGGTGATTGCCCCCACAGCGGTCGTCGAGACTCGTCCATCAGCAGCGTCGAGGGCCGCGCCACCACCGATCACAGCGCCGTTGGCCGCCTCGGCTCCGCCAACCATCCGGCCAAACGCGCCTACGCCGCCGGTTGTGGCGCTACCGGCATATTCCACCGTGCCCATTGAGCCGTTGACCATTGCGCCAGCGTCCCGGGCACCGGATGTTTACACACCGGCAACGCCCTTGAGGGCGAACACGGTACCGGCTGAGCCGCAAGCGGCAGCCGTCGGGCGTGCAGGCACCGCTGAGATCACCAAGGCTGAAGCGGACGAGCGCACGCGGCTGATGGCGACCTCCGTGACTGATACGGCACCCACACGCGTATTGCCCGCGCAATCCGGGGTCGTGTCGGGCGTCGGTGCTCCGGCAATATTGAATCTGCCCTTGCCGCTGCCCGCACCTGCGCCTACGGGTCCCGCTCGCGCTGGCCCGCGCCTCGACCTCGATACACTGCGTCGACAAGCCCGCGACGCGGGACGCGAAGGTAGCGGACTGCGTACGCTATTGCCGTTCGCGACGGTCGCCCGAGAGGCGCCGAAGAAAGAGATGGAGAAAATTTTCGACAATGCACTCAAGCGCCCCGATTGCAAGGACGCTTATGCCGACTTGGGCTTGGCAGCCGTGTTGCCATTGGCGCGTGACGCGCTCAAGGACGGCGGCTGCAAATGGTGATTCGCTGTGCTCGCTTTTGAGGTGCACGTGCGCGTGTGCGGCGCGGGCCGGCGATTAGTACGGGAAATCGCCGAGGAATCGCGCGATCGGTGATACGCCGCGCGGGGACACGACTTCATAACAAAAACTATTGCGCACCCACAGAAAAACCACACCGCGCGCGTCTATTCCTGCCACCCACTTGAGATCTGTCGAGCCACGACTATTCTCGAGCTTGCCTCTATTGCGTTCCAGCTGGTCGCGCGCCTCGTCTGCGTCCCAGCATGACACCACCGTCACGCTCACCGCTTCGCCATTGCCGCTGTACGTAACGTTGACGGGGTCGCTGGCAATTTCGCCCCGCGCGTTGCCCGCTTCGCGCGCGTAGCTTCCCACTGCCAGTGGCAGCAACGTGAGCAACCCCGATCCCACCGGCTCCTTGAGGCGCTGTCGATTGACCAACGCGTCGGTAAGTCGTGCTTTCGGCGGTTCGGCAGATTCGGACTGTGCAGTAGTCGCCACCGGGGGGAACGCGCCGGTCGATCCGGGGATCTCGACGTGTGGGCTTGGCGGGGTCTGGCCAGCGACGGACGTCTGCGTTGCGGCAGACGCTGTTCCAGCCGGTGGAGATGTCGCATTTGCGCTGCCCGGGTCAACCGGGTCGGTATTTTTGAATAGGTCGCTAAGGTCGTATTTCAGAACGCCGCCCGCGCCCTTCGCAATGCTACCCACATCGGTATTAAGCGCACGGCCCGCTCCCTTGACGAGATCGGCGACGTCGGCTTTGAGTACCTTGGCGGCAAGGCTGCCAACGTCTTTATTGAGGATGTCGCCGATTTTGCTCATGGTCCGACAGAAGGGGGTGGTCGATCAGGTTGCCAATCTATCACGGCGGGTTAAGCAGGTGTCCGGCAGGTTGGAGTTTGTGCATCCCACGTTCACGGAGGCTCTTGTCATACCCACTATGAAATCAGGCCGCCGCCAAGACACACCTCGTCGTCGTACAGGACCGCCGACTGGCCAGGTGTTACGGCCCATTGCGGTGCTGTGAAGTTGAGCGAGAACGACTTTTCCGATTCGGCGCGGAACGCACACGTCGCGTCGGATTGGCGATAGCGGGTCTTGGCGGCGTAGACCGCAGCGATCGGCGGGATGCCGGCAATCCATGACGCGTCATCCGCGACAAGGTGATGCCTGAGCAGCATCGGGTGGTCGTGGCCCTGCGCGACGATCAAGGTGTTGCCCGGCATATCCTTGCCAACAACGAACCAGGGGGCGCCGTCGCCGCCGTGCGTGCCGCCAATGCCGAGACCCTGGCGCTGTCCGATCGTGTAGTACATCAAGCCCTGATGCTCACCGACTCGCTCGCCATCCGGCGTGAGCATCCGACCGGGCTGGCGCGGCAGGTAACGCGCCAGAAACTCGCGGAACGGCCGTTCGCCGATAAAACAAATACCAGTTGAGTCTTTCTTCGCGTGGTTTGGCAGCCCAGCTTGTTGGGCAATCCGACGTACTTCGCTTTTTTGCAGGTCACCAATCGGAAATACAGCCCGAGAGACCTGCGCCTGCGAAAGGCGATGCAGGAAATAGCTTTGATCCTTACCGGCGTCGAGACCTTTCAGCAGATAGAACTGGCCATCGACTTCGCGCACCCGCGCGTAGTGGCCAGTCGCGATCTTGTCGGCGCCCATGCGTACGGCATGGTCGAGAAACGCCTTGAATTTGATCTCGGCGTTACATAGAACGTCGGGGTTTGGCGTACGGCCGACGCTGTATTCGTGCAAGAACTCGGCGAACACGCGGTCCTTGTACTCGGCGGCAAAGTTGACCGCCTCGAATTCGATGCCGATGACATCAGCCGCAGCGGCGGCGTCGATGAAGTCCTGCCTGGTCGAGCAGTATTGGTCGTCGTCGTCATCTTCCCAGTTCTGCATGAACAGGCCGATCACGTCAAAACCCTGCTGCTTTAACAGTAAGGCGGAAACGGCTGAGTCGACGCCGCCGGATATGCCAACTACGATGCGATTGCTTGACATTGATTTGGTTATCCCGGCGCGCCGGGAATTGGTGAGAAAGGGCCGATGGAATTTGCTACTGTAATGCAGCGCCTGGCCACTTGCCTAGCCGCAAAAACGGATATCAAACCGCAAAAAGAAAAGGGCGAGAACAGTGTCTCGCCCTTAGAGGCTACATTTGAGCGAGCGCTAGGCCCGCGCCAAATTACTTCTTGGCAGGAGCGTCTTCTTTCTTCATGTCTTTTTTCGTGTCGTCTTTCTTGGCTTCAGCTTTTTTCTCAGCTTTAGCGTCTTTCTTGTCGGCTTTCTTCTCTTCTTTCTTCATGTCTTTCTTTTCGTCAGCTTTTGCTGGAGCAGCAGCAGCGGCTGGAGCAGCGGCTTTAGCAGGCTCTGCAGCTTTTGCTGGGGCAGCAGCTGGAGCAGCAGCTTTAGCAGGCTCTGCAGCTTTAGCTGGAGCAGCAGCAGGAGCTTGAGCAGCGGCGTTCAAAGCAGCGGCGGCGAACACGGCAGCAACGAGTGCGGACAATTTTTTCATGTGAAATCCTATTGAGTGAGTGAGTGTAGTTAACGTTAACGACAGTTACGGGGAGCTTGCTTTCAGGGCTTTGATCCTTTTGCCTGTCTCGGCATTAACGCGCAATATTTTAGCTGGTTGACAACAAATTGAAACAATTAAGGCGAATATTTTCACGGTAAGTGGTTCAATCTTAGGGTATTTCTGCGTTTTCAGGCTTTCTTGCGGCGTTGTTAGGGAACCTCTGATTAAGTTCAGTTCTAAGCCAGACTAGGCGCCGCAGTTGCCAGACTCGCAAGAAATTCGACGCCGCATATGACTGATATGTAACGAGAATTTCTTGCGTAAGCAACAACCTCACTTGGCAACATCGAAGCAACGAAATGGACTTAATCAGAGGTTCCTTAGGCATAAATCGCGTTTTCAGCGATTTGTTGCCACTGCCCGGGGGCAATCGAGAGCTGCACGAGTCCGATGCTGCCGATGCCAGTACGGATCAGGCGAAGCGTTGGCAGACCAACCTTGGCGGTCATGCGACGTACTTGGCGGTTTTTGCCCTCTTTGATGGCGATTTCGAGCCAACTGGTGGGGATGGCAGCCCGATATCGTACCGGTGGATGGCGCTGCCACACGTCGGGAGGCGACATCCGGCGAGCGCTTTCGGCCGGCGCGGCGGTAAAGTCGCCAAGGTCGAGCGGCGAGCGCAACTGATCCAGCTGCCTTTCGTCGATGTCGCCCTCAACTTGTGCCCAGTATGTCTTGACGACGGCACTCGCAGGATTGGCAATTCGTGCCTGGAGTCGCCCATCGTCAGTCAGCAGTAGTAGCCCCTCACTATCCGTGTCGAGGCGCCCGGCGGGATACACATCGGGCATATTGATGAAACTTTTCAGCGTGGGCTTGTCGCCAGACGGACTGAACTGGCAGATAACGCCGTACGGCTTGTTGAACGCGATCAGCATGGGGGCCTAAAAACAAAAACCCCTGCAGCGGAGCCACAGGGGTTTTGTCATCGATAAACGACTAGTAGTACTAGGCGTTCTTGATGGCCGAAGCTTGCTTACCCTTCGGTCCTTGTGTTACTTCGAACGCGACCTTTTGACCTTCTTTCAAGGTCTTGAAGCCGTTCATGTCGATTGCCGAAAAATGCGCGAAAAGGTCTTCGCTGCCATCATCGGGGGTGATAAAGCCAAAACCTTTGGCGTCGTTAAACCACTTTACGGTACCAGTTGCCATGCAAATGCATCCTTATTGAAAAGAACGGGATGGAGAGCCCGGGAAATGTATCGCTTTTCAAGGTCCGCAACCGCAAGATGCAAATGCAGAAAACCTTAAAGCTAAACTCCAAGATTGCCTTTTACCGACCGCCGAGAAGTTAGTCAAGTGTTCATGGGCTTTTTTGCAACACCGCGTGTCTTTCTTGCAAATGATTCTCCGTCGGCGACTTAATGCAGAGCAAGGCACCTCGGCGCAGGTACCGCGCGCAGCGCTCGACTTGAAATGTGGCGCGAGTTGTCCATATTATTGGGTCATTCTTTGGTTTCACACTTTGTCTTGGAGAGCGATGGCAAACAAGCCCCAAATTGGACCGGGCGGCCCGGAAAAGGGCAGCACTGCACTGCAGGAAAAGCCGGCCAAGACCAAGCCGCCGTCTATGTGGCAGGTGCTGATGTATAACGACGATTACACGCCGATGGAGTTTGTGATCGACATTTTGACGCGAATTTTTGGCCATTCACATGAACGCGCGACGCAAATCATGCTCAAAGTGCATACCGAAGGCAGGGGTGTTTGCGGGGTATTTCCACGCGACGTCGCATCGATGAAGGTCGAACAGGTGATGGACCACGCCCGGCAATTCGAGCACCCGCTGCGCTGTGGAATGGAAGAAGTGTAGCGATGCAGCCTCCAATTCGGGGATCGAAAAAATCAAAATTGCCCCAAACTGGTAGTTTTGCGAATTCCGGTATGCGACTTGCTTGGTATGGCGAAGGCTGCTTGGCGGGCGTACCGACTGATGCTTATTGATGAAAGAGATGGAACAATATGATTGCCCATGAACTCGAAATGAGTCTCCACGCGGCGTTTGTTGAGGCGCGCCACAAACGCCACGAGTTCATTACGGTCGAGCATCTGCTGCTCGCCCTGCTAGATAACCCTTCGGCACAAGAAGTCATGAAGGCCTGTGCGGCGAAGGTCGATGACCTGCGCAAGAGCTTGACCGAATTTATCGAGCAGCACACGCCGATTGTGGCGGGTGACGGTGAAGTCAACACGCAGCCAACGCTGGGTTTTCAGCGCGTCATTCAGCGCGCCATCCTCCACGTCCAGTCATCTGGCAAAAAGGAGGTGATGGGCGCCAACGTCATGGTAGCCATCTACGGCGAGAAGGACTCGCACGCGGTTTATTACCTTCACCAGCAAGGCGTGTCGCGGCTCGATGTGGTCAACTTTATCTCGCACGGGATTTCCAAAGCCGCCCCCCAAGGTGCGGAAAAACCGGAAGCTGAGGGCGAGGCCGCTGAGGGCGAGCAGGGCGGTGGTGCGCTCGAGCAGTTCACGCAGAACCTCAATCAACTCGCCATCGACGGAAAAATCGATCCGTTGATCGGGCGCGAGCACGAAGTCGAACGCGTCATCCAGATTCTTTGCCGCCGACGCAAGAACAACCCGCTCTTGGTGGGTGAAGCGGGCGTTGGTAAAACCGCGATTGCCGAGGGGCTAGCGAAGCGAATTGTGGACGGCGAGGTGCCGGAAATTCTCGCCAAGGCACAAGTGTTTTCGCTGGATATGGGGTCCCTGTTGGCCGGGACCAAGTACCGCGGCGACTTTGAGCAGCGTC
>JAYVUH010000509.1:0-9224 GCA_043788115.1 Burkholderiales bacterium | reverse complement strand
AAATTCGTAACGCCGTATCCACCACCGCAGTTATCACCAACGAGAGAGGATCAAAGATGCAATTTCACATCTTTCAAGATGCAAGACTCGAATGGCGCTGGCAGCTATCCAATCACGAGGGCCGCAAGGTCGCCGATTCCGGCGAAGGCTATCGCGAGAAGGATGATTGTCTGGAATCGATCGCACAAGTGCAGTCGTGCGAAGAGGCCTTGGTACTGGAGAACATTACGAGCTTGATGGATAGCGAGATGCTGCAAATGCCCGGTCTGTTTCACAAGCACTAGCGAGACGACCGGCTGATCTCAATTCACTAACGAAAAACAGGCCCCCGCGCGAGCGGGGGCTTCCAACTTAGCGTAGTTCAGTAACACCAAATCTAGCGTTGTGATGAACATCGACTCACCGCGCAGCGCCTCAACAGAATTTAGCAACGACAGAATTCACCAACAAAAACTTCACGGAGCCACCAATGTCACTATCTTGGGACGACACACCATCTGCCATGCCAATGCCGCCGCCGGCACCGCCGATGCCACAAAGCATGCCGCGCCTGCAATCGGTCAGCGCTGATCGCTACGACAGCAACTCGCGTCCGATGCTGGCTGATCTTCCCAACGCGCCGCCAGCGAACGACACCGACGCAGAAATCGACGCCCGCTTTGCACGTGTGCGTGCTGATGAAAAGCGCGTCATCAACGGCAAGTCAGATGTAAACCAGCTGGTGCCGTTCAAATACAAATGGGCGTGGGACAAGTACCTCTCCGGTTGTGCGAACCACTGGATGCCGCAGGAAGTCAACATGAACCGCGACATCGCCACCTGGAAAAATCCAGAGGGCCTCACCGACGACGAGCGATTGATCGTCAAGCGCAACCTCGGATTCTTTGTCACCGCCGATTCGCTCGCCGCCAACAACATCGTGCTCGGCACCTATCGCCACATCACCGCGCCGGAGTGCCGCCAGTACCTGCTGCGCCAAGCTTTCGAAGAAGCCATCCACACGCACGCCTATCAGTACATCACCGAGTCACTTGGCCTCGATGAAGCCGAGATATTCAACGCTTACAACGAAATCAAATGTATCCGCGACAAAGATCGCTTCCTCATTCCGTTCATCGATGTCCTCGAAGATCCGAATTTCAAGACCGGCACGTTCGAGAACGACCAGACGCTGCTGAAGTCACTCATCGTGTTCAGCTGCATCATGGAGGGGCTGTTCTTCTACGTTGGCTTTGTACAGATTTTGGCGCTCGGCCGCCAAAACAAAATGATGGGTGCGGCCGAACAGTACCAGTACATCCTGCGTGACGAATCGATGCATTGCTCATTCGGTATCGACTTGGTCAACACCATCAAGCTCGAAAACCCGCAGCTGTGGACCAACGAATTCAAAACGGAAATCGAAGCCATCTTCCGTAAAGGCGTCGAACTCGAATACGCCTACGCCGAAGACACCATGCCACGCGGCGTGCTGGGCTTGAATGCGCCGATGTTCAAGGAGTACCTGCGCTTCGTCGCCAACCGTCGTGCGCAGCAGATCGGTTTGGACGTGTTGTATCCGGGCGCGACTAATCCGTTTCCGTGGATGTCGGAGCTCATCGACTTGAAGAAAGAGAAGAACTTCTTTGAGACGCGGGTTATTGAGTATCAGACGGGTGGTGCGCTCTCTTGGGATTAAGTCCTAAGGTTCGTGAGGTTGAATAATGTATCGGCTAAATATCGAAGATCAGGCGCGACGGGTTCAGCAGGAGATATGGTCACAACGACATATTTTCTTTCCTAGTGAGAACCCGTTGCCTATTCAGGTGCTCCATCCTGAGTATGCAGCATTCATCCTAGGCTACCGGTACGAAGCCATCCCCCGGATTCGTGCTTGGAGAAGCGGCCCGGAGCAGTTTGAGACAGCCGGAGTTATTGATAGACAGCAGAAACTGATTGTTGTCTCGGGAGCCTTTGACGAATCCGCCATAAAGTTCACAGGGGCTCACGAAGTAGGTCACATAGTCCTGCACAAGGAGTTGGTAATGCACAGGGATCGGCCGTTAGTCCGGCTGGAGTCGTATTCTCGAAATGCACAGGATGCGGAGGCAGACTACTTCGCGGCATGTTTTCTGGCACCAGAGAAGCTGGTTGTCGCCGCCTACAGAGATCGGTTTCATTTTGGACCGCCGATGCCTTTAAACAATGAAACTGCCATGCTGTTGCTTGGAACTACCGAGCACGCTGTGATGCGCGCAGGGCCAAGCGAGATGCAACTTGCTCTGGCGGTCGCGACGTGTCAGCGTTTCGCAGGCAAGCGCTTTAGCTCAATGGCCGAACTGTTTGGAATTTCGGCCTCTGCAATGGCTATTCGATTGGTAGAGTTGGAACTTGTCCCAGCGTAGAAGATAGCGGGGTGTGGTTAGCTGCATGGTCAGCTGAAGGGGGCTGCTGCGGAACTTAACTCGGAAGTAATCAAGATCATTAGCAGCAAATCGGGTCAGACTCGACGTTCTCCTCAGTGTGGAAGTCCATGCAAGTATCGGGCGGTTCTAGATGAATGGCAGCTCCTACGAAGAGGGATTTTCTGAAGGGATAGCGCTCAAGGAGCAGTTTCTTGCAAGCGTAAGATCAAGGTGGTTGTGCTCGATGATAAGGATCGCCTTGAGTACACGAATACGCTTTTGTTCCTAATGAAAATGATACTCGACGCGGACGTCATAGTTCGAGGTTGGATCGATGCCCGTTTTGCCCACCAAAAGCGTTTTTTTATTTCACAAAGCGCACTGTTATTGCACGAGTCTGCTGAAGACTACCAGCACTTGATTGGTGGCACTTTGAGGAAAAAGCTGCGCGCATTGAGCGTACCTGGGCAGTGGGAGCAATATCTAAACTCAACCTTGAAGCTGTTCAGCAAAATGCGCGACAACCACAGCGACGGGCTAAAGCGAATTCGCGACGCTGCAGTAGCGCACTATGATCATGATGCGGAGCGGCAATTCTTGATTCTTGAGGGAATAAATCAGAACTACATGATTGACTTGCTGATTGATCATGTCAATCACACTCAGGCGCTACTGAGTCTGCTGATGCCGCTCCAGAATAGTGTGTTTTCGGGGATGCTCGTAAACGGGAACCGCATTGAAATTTAACGCGTTGGAATCAAAGGAGCTAGGGTCGATTGATTTATGAAACTCACCGCCCAGCATGCCTTTCCAGCTAAAATGCCTCGGAAACGCCCGTCAAATAAGGACTTTCACTGTTTGAAATTGTGCTGGATATCTATATTTATGTACAGTATATTTTTCATCATTGATGCGCCTTCGCGTCGAGACACATGAGGTCCAACATGACGAGTTCAACCAAGACGTTCTACGAATTCTTCGCTGGCGGCGGCATGGCGCGCGCGGGCTTGGGTGAGGGCTGGCAGTGCGCTTTTGCCAATGACATCTGCGAAAAGAAGGCTGCGGCTTACGCGGCGAACTGGGGTGATGCGCACCTTAAGGTTGATGACGTTTATCGCGTCACGGCTGATGATTTGCCCGCACAGGTTGACCTCGCGTGGGGGTCGTTTCCGTGCCAAGACCTGTCGCTCGCGGGCGCGGGGGCTGGTCTCGAGGGCGAGCGATCGGGTGCCTTCTGGGGGTTCTGGGGGCTGATACAACAGCTGAACACGCTCGGCCGCAAGCCGCGCATGGTGGTGCTTGAGAACGTGTATGGTGCGTTGACTTCGCACCAGGGCGACGACTTCGAGACCATCATTCGCGCCGTGGCGGCGGAAGGCTATCGCGTGGGCGCACTGGTGATTGATGCCGTTCGTTTCGTGCCACAGTCGCGGCCACGTGTTTTTATCATTGGTGTCGATGCCTCGATGCCATTGCCCGAGAATCTGACGGCGGATGGACCAAGTGCCGCGTGGCACCCGGCGGCGCTCATCAAGGCATATGATCGTTTACCCGCGCAAACGAAGCGCGCGTGGGCGTGGTGGCACGTTGCGGTTCCCGCTGCGCGAGCCAACACGCTTGATGACTTGATCGAGCAAGAGCCGCAGGGCGTGGCGTGGCACTCCGCAGAAGAGACCGCGCATATTCTGCAAATGATGACGCCGGTTCATCGCCGCAAGCTCGTCGAGGCGCAAGCAGCGCGGCGCTTGAAGGTTGGTGCCATCTATCGCCGCACGCGTGATGGTGTGCAGCGTGCCGAGGTTCGTTTCGATGGTGTGTCGGGATGCTTACGGACACCCACCGGTGGTTCAAGCCGTCAGACGATTGTGGTGGTCGAAGGTGCCAGGATTCGCACGCGGCTGCTCTCGCCACGCGAAGCGGCGCGCTTGATGGGCTTGCCAGACTCATATGTGTTGCCGGTGCGTTATAACGATGCGTATCACCTTGCTGGCGATGGCGTGGTGGTGCCGGTGGTAGAGCATCTTGAACGGCATTTGCTGTCGCCAATGTTGATGGCGCAGCGCATTGGTAGGCTCAAGAAAGCGGCATGACGCGCCGTATTGTCAGCGCAGAGCCGGCCGCGTCGACAACCGTTGGCGATGCCGCCGCCACCCTGCCTTTCGAAGTTGAAGAGCTCAACAAAGAACTCGTCGCATTTCTTGCGACACCGTTCGATGTGCCCAGCGCTAAAAGCAAAGCTGGTAAGCGCATTGGTGCCGTGCAGTGGGGCGTGTACGCGTTTTTTGACTACGATGGAGAGCCGATATACGTCGGCCAAACCAAGGAAAGCCTCTCCACCCGTATCCGGCGTCATCTAACTGGTCGGCGCACCGACGCTGTGGCGAAGAATATTCTTGATCCCTACGAGGTGTGTACTGTTAGGGTTTATCCGCTACCGCAATTCCAAGGCCTGAACAGCAAGAAGACCGGGTACGCAGGCGCGATCGAACATCTCAATGCGCTTGAGTTCACCGTCTTTCATGGGCTGCTGGCGCAGTCGGCCTTTAACGCGGTGCTCAATGAAAAAATGCCACCAACGCCGACGATCAAAGTCATCGTTCCTGAGTTTATTGAGGGCAAGGTTGCGTCAGAAAAGGTGAGGGCGTTGCGAGATCACCCAGACACACGCATCGCTCGTCGCGCGCAAACGCTCGCCGCTCTCGCAAAGGGCATCAGTGAGCGCAAAGTCGGGCTGGGCATCCGTCGCACGCTGCTCACGCAAGCCAAACGGTTGCAATGGCTAGCTGAGCGTCGATTGGAAAAAGCACCTGATGCGCCGGAGGAAGATGAATAATCAACGTGTACCGCACACGCACGCGCAAACCATACTTGTTCGGGATCAGTGGACGTGCCAAGCTTGCGGCACGAGTGTCGCGGACCTAGAGTCCGGCGAACCCATGCGCGTGGGCTTTGTTGTCAGAAATGGACCTCAAGCGTTTACCGACATCGCTGACCTGAAAACACTTTGCCCGGATTGTGACGAGGGATTCGCGACCGCGGCGCTGCCGCCGCACATGAATGCAACGCAACTGCTCCGTGAATTGCGGCGCGCGTCTGTCGTCGATCAACTCGCGGTACTCGATTGGCTGAAGAAGAAGTATCCACCGCAAGGTAGGAAATGAGTAAGGCAAAAGTGCTAATTCACGTTGTCGGTGGGGTGGCTTACTGGGCCGCTGAAGGGGAGGTCGACGTTGTTTTGGTGGATGAAGACAATATCAAGGCGGGCGATGGGCCGGTAGAACTATCGGCGGAGTGGCGCGGGTTTGCGGAGCGACAGATTGGCTTGATCGAAACGCAATTAGTCAGCCTGCCAAGGCGTGGCTAGACCTAACCATCAACATGGAGAAAACTTGCTACCAACAATCAAGGTGGGCAATTCTCCGAATTTGCGATTTGCTCGATTTGCTCCTCCGACTTCCCAGCCCGCAATGAAAGACTGACGGCGTGTTTTCATTTCACTGCACCAAAAAAGTTCTTGATCGAATTCCCGGCATCGTTGAGGAGCCGCTCCCCGCGACCACGGTGCTGGGCAATTGGTATGTGAATATCATGTTCGAACGACCACACGCGCTGGTACTGGTGAGCGATGAAACGCTGCTGCCCGTCGTGATTCCGGCGGCCCCGATGAAGTCATTTGTACCCCGCTTCGTTGAGCAGCTTGCATACGTACTACACGATCTGGATCTGCCCACCGAGACGATAAAGACTGAGCTCGAACAGATGCTCGACTTTCGGATTTGTAAGACCCGCAGTCCGTCGATTCTGGGGCACTTGAATGAATACGTGTTCCATTTTCAATTGATGATCGACCACGATAAATGCAAGTCGCTTGATCAGATTTGCGCCGCACTTGGGGCGACGATGATCAACAAGCGTGACTTTCAAAATGCGGGCAATCTGACAAGAGCCAAGTTTGCCGCGACCTCCAAAAGCGGCGAGCTCACTTGACGCTGCCCTCAAGAATTTGCCACATCCTCAGCGATATCCTCACCCGCGCCGCTGCTAGTGATGAACCCGGCATCGCCGTCGGCATCGCCAAAGGCGGTCGCATGGTCTGGAGCGGCGGCCATGGGCTGGCGAATTTAGAGACACGCGCCGCATTCACACCGCAAACGCCGTTTCGCATTTGCTCAATCTCCAAGCAGTTCGCCTGTGCGTTGGTAATGCGCGAAGCTCGCGCCAAGCGCATTGCGCTGGACGCGCATCCAAGCCGCTATCTGTCTTGGGCGAAGGTATTGGATCCTGCGTTGACGATCCGGCACCTGATGCAAAACAAATCCGGCATCCGCGACCAGTGGACGCTGGCAATGATGATGGGCGCGCGTGCAGAGCAGCGTTTCACGCTCGACGACGGCGTTGCGGTCAACCGCATGGCGCCCGAGAGTATGTTCGCGCCGGGCAGCCAAAACCTCTATTGCAATGCCAATTTCGAAATGCTCGGTCAGATTCTTGAGATGGTGACGGGGAAGTCCTGCGGCACGTTGCTAGACGCACACATCTTCGCGCCGCTTGGCATGAACAGTAGCTATTTGGGTGTCGATACCGCGAAGCCGCTGGTGGGCGATGCGCGAGGCTATCGCTTTCATGATGGGGCATGGATCGAAGAAGTGAATGGCATTCACTGGGCGGCGTCAGCGGGGATTGTCAGCACCATTGAGGATTTGTTGAAGTGGGCTGCTTGTTTACGGGACCCCAAAGCAACAGGCTTACCGTGGGTCGCAGGTATCTTGACGGCGACGCCGTTCAACGACGGTGCTGCAGCGTCGTACGCATCGGGCATCAATCACGCCATCAACGCTACCACTGGCCGCGCCATGTTGGCGCATGCGGGCGCATTGCGCGGGTGGCGCTCGATCCTGATGCACTTCGTCAAGGAAGATGTGTCGATCGCCGTATTTATGAATCGCACCAACGCGGCCACGTCGCCAGCGCTGTTTCCGCGTGGTGTGGCCTACGAGGTCGCCGAGGCATTGGGAATCGCGCCGGTGTGGCGCGATGTAAACGTAAAGCCTATGGCGAACGCGACACCCCGAGCCAACGCGAAGCCGAAGGCGGCTGTCATTCCGGACAATATGCAAGGTGCCTACGTATCGCGCGAGCAGGGGTTACTGGTGCAGCTACGTAGTTACGAGGGTGCGGGGCACGAAGGCGGCGCGCAGATTTTTTCGCATCTCGATTGGTCGGCGCTGTTTGCAAACGGCCACCGCACGTTCGCCACCGATGATGGACATCTTTCGATCAGGTTTGCTGACGAGCCAAGCAAGGCGCTGATGCTGACGATGTCAGCGGAGAACGTGACGACGCCGATGCAATTGGTCGCGCCGCCACGCACCGCGAAAGTGCGATTTGCCGCGAAGGGCCGCTATCACTGCGCGCCACTCGCGAGCACGCTCGAGATCGTCGCGCACGATGGCGCGTACTCGATGGTCTTCACGGGCATTTTTGGCACGGGCGTTCACTATCCGCTCACGCTGCTCAATGAAACCACCGCCTGGTTTGATCTCTCTCGCGGCGTCGATGAGTCGCCACCGGGCCGTGTGCTGGTGATCTTCGATGCGAAGGAAAAGCTGATCGAGTTGAGTTGCATGTTGGCGCGCCGGATGGTGTTTCGCGTTGCCCCCCGTTTGCCACAGGTAAGAAAATTCATCGGCACAAGCCGTTTTGCCGCGCCAGGCTCGCGCGAGCTACAGGGGACGAATGCATGACCGCGAAGAAACACCTCAGCCTCCTCATTCAGAGCGTCGTCATATGGGCGCTATTTTGGTTGGCCGGCTTGCCGGACTACTACCAACAGTACTCAGCCGCAGCGATCGGTGTCGCGTGCACGATTTTGTCGGTGTTGATCAGCTTGGCGGCGATTCGCATTCTGCAACGCAGCCGCCCGGAAAATCGTCGCGCGCGCGCGTTTTGGTGCTCGGTGTATTACACGGCGACGTTTGCACTGCTTGATAGCCTCTACTGCGGCGTGTACCTCGGGTACGGTTCGCAATACCTCTGGCAATACTGGTATCTGACCGTGTTCTACGTCACGCCGTGGTTGACGTTTATGCCGACCGAGTATCTGATGCGCCAGGACCAGAAAATGAAACCCTAGTATCGGCGGGCGTTTTCAGCACAAAGTGTCTGAAAGCACCCGTCCTTATTGGGGAAACTCTGATTAAGTCCATTTCGTCGCTTCGGTTTGCAAAATGAGGTTGTTGCTCAACCAAAAATATTTCCCTACATATCAGCCATATGCGGCGTCAACATTTTTGCGAGTCTGGCAACTGCGGCGCCTAGTCTGGCTTATCACCAGCCACTTGGCCACCGCCTCTGGGAGGCTTAGTGGAATGGCTAGTAGTTTCATCAGAACTGAACTTAATCAGAGCTTCCTTAGCGTTTTACGTTAGGGAACTGCAAAAAAGCTCAAAATTCTGTCGTCCAAGCCTCCGATTCAATCATTCGAGGGCCTGGGAGACATGCTTAAGGTAGTGCCACGACAGCCGGTCCTGAGCGAGCGAGCATCCCGTCATTGCGGCCAGCATAAGTTAATCGCGTGGGCTATATTCGACCTCACCATCCATTCAAAGGAGGCATCATGGACGAAACGCAAACCGCACCAGCTGTTGCTGGGCCTGCACTTATCCCCGGTGGCCGTACGGTTCCAGCGGGGCAGGGCGTCGCATGGGTCGGCCAAGGCTGGAAGATGTTTCTGCAAGCGCCGCTAATGTGGGTTGTCAATATCGTGATCTTTTTGGTCATCTCGATTGTGATTAGCATGGTCCCGTTTCTCGGTACGCTGGCGTCTTACGCGCTGAATGG
>JAYVUH010000508.1:0-2293 GCA_043788115.1 Burkholderiales bacterium | reverse complement strand
CCACGTATAGACCGCTCCCTTGCCGCTGGCCGCGCCTTCGTAGGTGCGCTTGAGGGCAGGGTCGAGCTTTTCCCATGGCGACCAGGCTTCCCACTGATGGAAGTCATTGATCAAGCCGAAAACCTTTTCCGGCGGCGCCTTGATGACGGCCGAGCGTTCGACGCGAAAGGTGTCGGGGCGGGTCGCGGCAAACACCAGTACGGCCGCGATCAGGACGACGATTGCCAGTGCGGTGAATTTGATCATCATGCCATCTCCAAGGTTGTTTGCCGCAGTATGCGCGCAACGTCTTTTCGCGACAAACTCGTTCGCGGCGCGGCGCGCGGCGCAGAGCGGCTCGCAAACTGAAGGCCAACTTTGTGCGCTCACAACCCTGGTCGAACCGCGCCGGACCAAATCGACAGGTCGGCCTGAATTTTTTCACAGGCACTCTGAAGGTCCGGTACTTCGCCATTCCAAACGATCACGCGGGACTGATTTCGCGACCGCGCCGGCCTAGTGCGCCGGCCCTGAATGACTGATGGTTCGAGCGCGAGCCCGCAACCCGCCGCCTAACCCGGCTCCAACCCGACCACCAGGCGTTGCCCCAAAATGCTGATCGCCTGCGCGATGCGCGGCAACTTCGATCCATAGTGCGGATCAAGCAAGCGACGGACCTCCTTTTCATCGACACCGAGCCGCTTCGCAAGCTGCAACTTGCTGATGCCGGCCTGGCGCATCGCAACATATAGGGCCGCTTTGGCCATTGTTTCAGCCGGCGGCGATACCAGGTGCTCCCGTCGCCTGAGTTTGCTCGGCGCGGGAAACTCGATACCATCGATCATGTAGGTCGCAATCACTTCGTCCATCGCATCCGCCGCCTGCTCCAGCGCGTCTCGCTTGTCTTCGCCTTGTGTCACAAGCTGCGGCAAGTCACGGCACGTCAAAACGAATCCACCTACGTCCGCAGGCGTCAATCGAACGGGATATTCAAAGCGGTTCATGATCGATTTCAATCAAAGTTGAGTGACACGAATTCCGAGTTGCGAACACATTGCGTGGACGGTGCCTGTCTTCAGTTCATCCTTGGGGTTGGGCACAACCGTGAACGTTGTCCCGAAATAGAGCGTCTGATGACTCCCTTTGCCTCGGGCGGCATTCAAACGCACTTCAACCCCCCGTGCTTTGCCGAGCGCTTTCACTTTGCGAATGAACTCGTTCCCGGTCATGATTCAATTGTCGGACGTTTACGTCCGACAAGCAAGCTGCATCCGCATGAATCATGACCAAATGCCGTGTGATACACTTGTACTACGTTCAACCCAATCGGAGCCGCATCATGCCCACCTCGATTCGACTCAGGCCCGAAATCGGGCGACTGCTTGATCAGCGCGCCAGACGCGAACGCAAAACACGGACCGATTTGATTCATGAGGCTCTTGACGCTTGGTTGAAGCCTGCCCGCCCGAATCTGGGTAGCGTGATCCGTGCCGCGCTTTCCGATGTACCCGAAGGGTTCGCCATCGAACGTGAGCAACCAATCAAAGTTGACCCGCGTGACTGGCAGCGCTGATGCGCTACATGCTCGACACCAACACCTTGGTGTACGTACTCAACGCACGACCTCAGCACCTGGCGGTTCTGCAGCGCTTCGAAAGCGAAGCGCCTTCGATGTTATGCGTCTCCGCGATCACCGAGGCCGAATTGCGCTTCGGCATCGAGAAGAGCCAGCGCAAGGATGCCACGCTCAAGAATCTCCACAGAGTGCTTGATGCTTTGAATGTGGCGGCCTTCGACACACGAGCCGCGGAGAGTTATGGCGCGCTGCGCGCCACTCTCGAGATCGCGGGCACGCCGATCGGCCCATTGGACACACTAATCGGCGCCCATGCACTCAGTCTCGGCCTGGTTCTGGTCACTGGCAACACGCGAGAATTCGAGCGTGTAAAGGGACTGCGCATCGAAAGCTGGATTCCAAATTGACCCGACATGGTCAGGCCACCGCCTGGTAGTAGATATTCTGCGGATGGTTCGCCTGGGCGAAAAACAGCCAACGCTCGGCCACCAGGCCCAATACCTGCGACAACGCCGCCAGTGCTATCAGGCCGACACCCGGCTGTAGGCGCGCCCACGCCAGCAGAACCAGCGGCAGCCCGAACGCCAATGCCAGCGCGATCCATTTGACGTTTTGCACCACCAGAACGCTCTTGCCGTGGAAGAACTCGCGGGTATTGAAGCTGCCGCCGGTCGTGCCTTGCGACATCTGCCGGAGTTTGGCGTTCTTCACGCCGAGCGCGCTTTGCGCTGTGGATAG
>JAYVUH010000507.1:0-4418 GCA_043788115.1 Burkholderiales bacterium | reverse complement strand
GTCGCGGACTGTGCGGTTACTCTGATGGGCTTCAACACGCTGAAAGGCGAGGCAATGGCCCTTGGCGAGCGTGCCCCGATTGCGGTAGTGAATGCACCGGCGTCGGGCCGCATGGCGGTTGGCGAGGCGATCACCAACCTGGTTGCCGCCGATGTTGGTGACATTGGTGAAATCAAGCTTTCCGCGAACTGGATGGCCGCCGCCGGTCACCCGGGTGAAGACGCGAATTTATTTTCGACAGTGGAAACGGTCGGCATGGATCTGTGCCCCAAACTCGGCATCGGCATTCCCGTCGGCAAGGACTCCTTGTCGATGCAGACCGGATGGCAGGACGGCGACGCAAAAAAACAGGTCGTCTCGCCGGTCTCACTTGTCGTCTCGGCATTCGCCGTCGTGGGCGACGCGAGTCGCACCCTGACGCCGCTGCTTGCCGACGAGCCCGATACCGAGCTAGTGCTGATCGATCTTGGATATGGCCGCAACCGCATGGGCGGTTCGGCGTTGGCGCAGGTGCACTCGATGACCGGCGGTGTTGCACCGGACATAGATGACGCAGATGCGTTGAAACGCTTCTTCAGCGTCGTTCGTACCCTGGCAAGGGCCGGACACCTGCTTGCCTATCATGACCGCTCCGACGGGGGGTTGGTCGTATGCGTTGCAGAAATGGCGTTTGCCTCTCACCGTGGCGTGACCTTGTATCTAGACGAACTCACGTTCGGTGAACGAGAGACCGATGTAGACGACTACGACGCCACCAAGTCGTCTGAAAAACTCGGGCTCAACGCAAGCGTGCTGAGCGCACTGTTCAACGAAGAGCTTGGCGCGGTAATGCAGATTCGACGCGCAGACCGTGCCGCTGTGATGAGCGCCATCCGTGAAGCTGGACTTGGTGCGGCCACACATGTCATCGGCCATCCGAACCAAAGCGATGAATTGCGTCTGGTGAGGGCGGCGAGACCGTTGCTGGTCGCGGCGCGAAGCGATTTGCAGCGCGCGTGGAGCAAGACCAGCTATTTGATTCAATCGCTACGTGACAATCCGGAAACCAGCGCAGAACAGTACCGCCGCGTTGAAGAGCCAGCGGATACAGGGCTGTTCGGCAGATTGGCCTTTGACCACAGCGTAGATATCTGTGCGCTCTTTGTGACGAGCAACGCGAAACCCCGGATCGCGATTTTGCGTGAACAAGGTGTCAACGGACAGGTGGAAATGGCGCACGCGTTCAGTAGAGCGGGTTTTGCAGCGATCGACGTTCACATGAGTGACATCATTGAAGGACGCATCTCACTGTCGACGTTTCGGGGGCTCGCGGCGTGTGGTGGCTTTTCCTACGGCGACGTGCTCGGCGCTGGCGAGGGCTGGGCCAAGTCGATTCTCTTCAATAGCCGTGCACGGGATGAGTTCGCAGCGTTTTTTGCACGTACTGACGTGTTTGCGTTGGGCGTTTGTAACGGCTGCCAGATGATGTCTAATCTGTCAGAGATCATTCCGGGTGCCGAACACTGGCCAAAGTTCAAACGTAATCGTAGCGAGCAATACGAGGCAAGAACGGTGATGCTCGGGATACGGGAATCACCGTCAATCTTTTTCTCAGGGATGGCGGGCTCGGCGATTCCCGTGCCGACTGCACACGGCGAAGGCCGCGTGGTGTTTCGTGATCAGGTCCAGAAGGATGCTGCACGCTGGCTGTGCGCGGCGCAGTTCGTCGACCACGCGGGCAGGGCCACCGAACGATTCCCGGACAACCCCAACGGCTCAGAACTTGGCATGACCGCCTTTACTACCGCCGATGGCAGATTCACAATCATGATGCCGCATCCTGAGCGCGCTGCTTTGGTTGCAAATATGTCGTGGCGTCCAGCGGCTTGGCAGGCTGGCGATGCGGTGGGCTGCCCGGCGTCAAGCCCGTGGATGCGGATGTTCGGCAATGCCCGTGCTTGGGTGGGCTAGTTTTCGAATCTGGCGCCGTAGGCCTTGGCGTATTGGTCTTCGCCGTATTCGAAGTGGGCATCCGGCGGCTCGCCAAGGTAGGTCGTTTCTACTGTCACCTTGACGTATCGATCTAGCTTTTGCCAAATCGCGTAGGTCAGCGCGTGCGCGATATCAGCCGGACGTTCGTTAAGTCTTAGTTCGTGCTCCGCGATGAGCGTCAGGATCAGGGCTTCGCCAGATACGCCCCCGACCGCGAGGTTTTCGACCTCTTCGGGCTTGGTCCACACTTCAGTGAAAGCCGCTACGACTTGAGGAAGCTCTCTTGGCAAGAGGCGCGAGACAGAAGCTTCGAGCCGGTAGTGGTTTCCGGCCTTGGCAAACTGAACGCGAATGGGTGCAAGCGGTTGGGTCATTGCCGTAAGTTACGTTATGACGGTTGCGAGCGCAATACTATGCAAACCGGCGGATTTGATTTAGATTAGGCATCCTCCGTTGATCGTCTCGGCCGCGCAAATTTGGCTCGTTGGGCGATTCTTATTGGGAATCGAAGGAGAAGAAACAAAAAAAGCAGCCGAAGCTGCTTTCTTTGTGGCACCGCTGATGCGGATTAAGTTACTTCTCTTCGACTTTGGCTTTTGACCGCAAGTCCTGCACGAGGCGAGAAATGTTCTCTTGCTGAGCGCGCTGTCGCAAATTTTCTTTGACGTCCTCAAATTTTGGTGGCTTCATATCTTTCGAGTCGTCAAGACGAATCACGTGCCAGCCAAACTGAGTCTTAATGGCGTTGGGTGTGGTCTGTCCCTTTTGCAGGACACGTAGCGCGTTTCCAAATTCCGGAACATAGCGACCGGCAGGACCCCAATCAAGATCGCCACCGTTGTCTTTAGAACCCGTGTCCTTGGATTTCTCTTTGGCCAGCTTTTCAAACGACTCTCCACGGCCGAGTTGCGCAATGATCGCCTTCGCCTCTTCCTCTGTGTCTACGAGGACGTGACGCGCCTTGTACTCTTTGTCGCCCATCTGCGAAATAAACGCGTCGTACATCGACTTCAATTGTGCGTCAGTGACCGGGTTTGCCTTCGATTGATCTTCAAAGTAAGCGCGGATCAAGACGGTCTGGGAGGCGATCCGCATCTGTGCGGCAACGCCGGGATCTTTATCCATGCCGCGCTTGGCAGCGGCCTGTGCCAACACTTCGCGGTTGACAAGCTCGTCGCGGATGGCGGCAGCCATTTCTGGTGAAGACGCTTGGCCGGCAGCCTCCCGCTCGCGATTCATGGCATCGAAGTAGGCTTGGGGAATGATCACACCGTTGACGCTGACGCGACCTTCCGCCTTTGGTGCGGCAGCCGCTTTGGACGACGCTTTTTCAGCTTTAGTCTGCGCCAAGACATTGGTTGCCAAAAGAGGCATTGAGATGGCGATAGCCACGGCGAGAGAGAGAGTTTTTCTGGTCAGTTGCATTGCTTCTTCCTTCTGGTGAGTGATACAAAACAGGTTAATCAAGTCGCGCGCGCGTCGATTTTCAAAGCGTGAATACGCGATTTCATCAAATCGTCCAGCAGTTGATAGATCATCCGGTGCCGCGCCACCAGATTCATGCCGACAAATTGTTGCGACACAATGCGGATTTCAAAATGGGAACCGTCGCGGACACCGGTGTTCGCAAAGTGCTCGCTGGCACCACGATGCCCGGCGTGCGCTGCGGAGTCGTCGATAACCTGCAAGTCTTGCGGGTGCAATGTAGTCAATCTTGCGACGATCTCATCTTTGACGGATACCATCATCGACTCAGGCTGGCAGGGTTTTCTTGAAGGGCTTCACGGTCACGCGGGAAAACACGCTGGCTAGGCAGTAGGGGTCTTCCGCAGCCCATGCAATCGCCGCCTCGCGTGAAGCGAATTCTGCAACAATCAGCGAGCCAGAAAACCCGGCTGTCCCGGGGTCGGCGCTGTCGATGGCCGGATGTGGTCCGGCGAGCAGCAATCGCCCTTCGGCCTGCAGCGTTTTGAGTCGTTCTACATGCGCAGGTCGATGGTCCATCCTGCGCTGCAGGGCGCCCGGCAGCTCTTCGCAAATTAGAGCGTAGTACATCAGGCCTTGCTTTCGGAGCTGATCTTGCCTTCCGGCGGCAAAGCGATCACACCCTCTGGCTGTGGCTCATCACTCGGAAGGTAGGGCATCAACCAGAAGATCTGAAGCACGATAAAGATAAAAAACAGTCCCATGTCGCCGAACGTCTTGAACAACACCCAAGTGTCGGTCGAGGTGTAGTAGGCGAACCAAATGTTAAGTACCGCCACGAATAGCAGAAACGCGATCCATGTGAGTGAAAGCTTTCGCCACACCGCGTTGGGCGCCTGGATCGTGTTGTTGAAAATGAACGATACCGGATTCTTCTTGAGCCAGAACTGTGCAATGGCGATCGCCGCCGCCATGGCGGTAAACAGCACGGTCGGCTTCCACTTGATGAACATTTCATTCTT
>JAYVUH010000506.1:0-11584 GCA_043788115.1 Burkholderiales bacterium | reverse complement strand
CGAGACGCCGAGCAAGTCGGTCAGCTTCGGCGCGTCGTAAACCTGCACGGCGTCGGCGTGATCGTGCAGATTGGCGCCGACGCCTGGCGCATCGTGAATCAACGCAATGCCGTGCGCCGCTAAATGTGCGGCCGGCCCGATACCCGACAGCATCAGAATCTGTGGTGAGTGAAACGCACCGGCGGCCAGGAGCACCTCACGCCGCGATCGAATTTGGCGGAGTTGGCCGCCTTGCATGAGCTCGACACCGACGGCGCGCTTGCCTTCGAACAGGATGCGCGTGACCTGGGCGTTGGTTTCGACCGCAAGGTTAGTGCGCGCGGCGTTATCGGTCACGTAGGCCTTGGCCGCGCTACAACGTTCGCCCCGACGGTGCGTGACTTGATAGAGCCCGACGCCTTCCTGATCAGCGCCGTTGAAGTCGGCATTGACGGGAAAGCCTGCTTCACGTCCTGCTTCGACGAAGGCGTGGCTGAACGCATTCGGTGACATCAGGTCACTGACACTCAATGGGCCTTCGCCGCCGTGAAACGCGTCTGCCCCGCGCTGGTTGTTTTCGGCGCGCTTGAAGTAGGGCAGCACATCATCGTACGACCAGCCGGCGTTGCCAAGGTCAGCCCAGTGATCGTAGTCGGCGCGGTGACCGCGTGCATAAACCATCGCGTTGATCGAGCTCGATCCGCCCAGCACCTTGCCGCGCGGTTGATAGCCGATGCGACCGTCTAGCCCGCGCTGTGGAACCGTATTTAATCCCCAGCCCGCCTGGCCGGTCTGTGCCAATACGGCAATACCAGCCGGACAATGAATGAACACGCTTCTGTCCGGCGGCCCGGCTTCGAGCAGGGTGACGTGGCTGTCTGGATCTTCAGACAGGCGCGCGGCGAGTGTGCAACCGGCCGATCCGGCGCCGATGATGAGGTAGTCAGTCGTACTGTCAGACATGGCTGATTCGATGCTCAATTGAATGGGGGGCGAACAGGCAGATGGGCTCGCGGGCCATAAGCTCTATTTCGTCAGCAGCTTGATGAGCGCCTCGAAGCGCTTCCCATAGGGCGGCTTGAACAGCGCCACCCCGTTAAGGAATGATTGATGAAAAATCGGCTTCAGCTTGGAAAACGTATCGAAGCCGAACTTGCCGTGATAAGCGCCCATCCCAGATGGGCCGACGCCGCCGAACGGAAGATCTTCCTGCGAAATGTGCATGATTGTTTCATTGATTGACACGCCGCCAGCAACGGTTTGGTCAAGCACTTGCTCGATCTGTGCCCGCTGGTGGCCGAAGTAGTAGAGGGCGAGCGGGCGTGGGCGCGCGTTTACGTAGGCAATTGCCTCGTCGAGACTTTCATAAGGCACCAGCGGCAAAATTGGGCCGAAGATTTCGTCTTGCATGAGCCGCGACGTCTCTGTCGCCCCCGTCACAATGGTGGGCGGAATTTTTTGCGCGTCGGTGAATGACTCGTTGGCGGGATTCAGCTCCGACACCACGCCACCTGTCGCGCGAGCGTCGTCGAGGTAACCTCGTAAGCGCCCGACGTGTCGGGCGTTGACGATCGCGGTGTAGTCTGGATTTGCGACCAGCGTTGGATACTGCTTCGCGACCACGCGGGCGGCCGCGTCGATGAACGCCGCTTCCCGCCCCTTTGGCAGCAGGACGTAGTCTGGTGCAATACAGGTTTGCCCGGCGTTCAGGCACTTGCCGAACATGATCTTCGCAGCAGCTTGCTCGATGTTTGCATCCGGCCCGACTAGTGCGGGGGACTTGCCACCAAGTTCGAGCGTGACCGGTGTCAGATGTTCCGACGCGGCGCGCATGACCAGCTTGCCCACCGCCGTTGAACCCGTGAAGAGCAGATGATCGAATGGCAATTCAGAGAACGCTTGGGCCACGTCGGCTTCTCCGTTGGCAACGATCACCTCATCGTGCGGAAAGTACGTCTTGACCAGATCGGCGAACAGCCGACCCGTGCGCGGCGTGAATTCGCTCATTTTTATGTACGCGCGATTGCCCGCTGCCAGCGCACCGACCAGCGGTGCGACGGCCAACAGAATTGGGTAGTTCCACGGCACGATGATGCCGACAACACCGAGCGGCTGGGGACGCAGTTCGTTGCGTGCGGGCATAAACCAAAGCGACGCCCAACTGCGTCGCGATTTCATCCACCCGCCGAGGTGGCCGCGTGCGTGCTTGATCGCGGAGAGGGCGGGAAAGAGTTCCAGGGCGGCTGTTTCGTGGCGTGAACGATGGCTAAAATCCGCCGCAATGGCGCTACTCAATTCTTGCGCGTTATCTCGTAGCAGTGCCTCTAGTTGCGACAGCCGCGCGCGTCTCGATGTGACGCTCGGTTGCCGATCCGCCGCATAGGCGCGCTGTAAGCGCTCTAGGTTGGATTGGAGATCATCACGTATGGCCGACAAGTGCGCGTCGACCTGGGGTTTGCTTAAGTCCATTGGCAGCAGATCCGCGAAGGATCCGACGAGGGTAAGAACGGTCGCTAGAATAGCAGCGTGAAAACCTCTCCGACGGACTCAATTAGATTGAAGGCACTAAATTGTCGCAATGCAACATCGCGAGTGCTTAGGTGATCGAGCACCTCCATCGCCTCGCAACGCTGCGCGGCGCGGGCCAGCACAGCAGCAATGCGCTGTTTGAGATCAAACGGCTCAAGCATTGGCAGCATCGTCGCCTCGCCTATACCTATCGCGATCTGGCTGTCGATAAGCGCTTCGGTCCTGCGACCGCTTTTTTTCTCGACGAACTGTACGGTGATAAAGAGTCGGCGCTGCGCGATCGAGATCTGATTCGGATGTACCCCACCATGAAGCGCCTGATGCCGAAGTTCGCGTTCGACACTGTCACCGACGCGCTCGCGCTGGATGTGCTGTCGGAGGAGTTTGATCAGGCCCTGGCCGCGCGACTGTGCGGGTATGCCATCACCAACGCCAGCTATTGCGAGGCGTTTCTGGCGGTTGGCCGGAAAGCGGATCGGTTGCGACAAATCGACTTGATGCAGGTCGTTGGCCACGGCCTCGATGCGGTAGTTAAGAAGCCGCTGCTCTACGCGACCCTGAAAATGCTGCGCCGCCCGTCGAAGATGGCGGGGCTCGCGGCCATGCAGCAATTCCTTGAGGCGGGTTTTTCGGCGTTTCGTCACATGAAAGGCGCGGCACCGTTCTTACACACCATTGCCACACGCGAGACCGCGTTTATGGAAGCGATCTTTGCAGCGCAAATGCCAGATTTGCGACCAGACATCGAGGTTGGCTAAGGTGCAGCGCTATCGCACTCCATTTCGCGCGATGGCGTGTGACAACGTGATCGAGCTTGACGCGGTGACCGAGGCTAGCGCCCGACAAGCCGCCGCCGCCGCTGTGGCAGAAGTGCATCGCATCGAGCGAAAATACTCGCGCTACCTGGCGGACAGCGTCGTGTCAAGGATAAACAATACGAAAGTCGTTGAAGGGCGGGGTGTTTGGAGCAAAATCGACCCAGAGACCTCGCAGTTGCTGGACTTTGCTGATTCGTGTTACCAGCAAAGCGACGGGATGTTTGACATTACCTCGGGTGTGTTGCGGCGGGTGTGGGACTTCAGAGCCACCGCGCCGCCAACGCCGACCATGATCGCGACTGTATTGCCGTTGATCGGCTGGAAACAACTGGAGCGCACGGCTGATGCCGCGCGTTTCACGATTGCGGGCATGGAGATTGATTTCGGCGGTTTCGGCAAGGAATACGCCGCCGACCGCGCCGCAGCGGTACTGCTTGCGCACGGCGTCGCCAACGGGTTCGTCGATCTTGGCGGCGATGTGGTGGTCATTGGACCGCAGGCCGACGGCTCGGCCTGGTCGCTCGGCATTCGCCATCCACGCCAACCCAACGCGTTGCTGGAAACGCTCAACATCACCAGCGGTGCCGTTGCCACCAGCGGCGACTACGAACGCTTTTTGGTGCATAACGGCGTGCGCTACTCGCACATCCTGAATCCCTTCACCGGCCAATCGGTACACGGCATGCAAAGTGTCACCGCGTTCGCACCGACGTGCATGGTTGCGGGGGCGTTGACGTCGATTGCGATGCTGAAGGGGAGCGGTGGCTTGGCGTGGCTGAAAGGGGTGGGGACGCGCTCACTGGTCATTGGGGCGGATGGCGCTGCCTACCACTACCCATAGTGTCTTGTCGCCTCGCGTGCTAAACTTTCGGCTCATTCCCAGCGCATACGCGCTTGATTTCATTCAAGTTTTTTGAGGCGAGACCATGCCGGATTCTTTTCAGTCCAATTACACGCTGGCCAGTACCGACCCTGAGATTTTTAGCATCATCCAAAAAGAGAATCATCGGCAGGAAGAACACATTGAGCTGATCGCCTCTGAGAACTACACCAGTCCGGCGGTAATGGAAGCGCAAGGCTCGCAGCTGACCAACAAATACGCCGAAGGCTACCCCGGCAAGCGCTACTACGGCGGCTGCGAGTTCGTCGATATGGCCGAGACGCTCGCGATTGAACGGCTACGCAAACTCTACGGTGCTGATGTCCACGGTTACGCTGCCAACGTGCAAGCCAATTCCGGTTCACAAGCCAACCAGGCCGTGTTCCTCGCTTGCCTGAAGCCGGGCGACACGTTCCTCGGCATGAACCTCGCCATGGGCGGACATTTGACGCACGGTGCGTCGGTAAACATGAGTGGCAAATGGTTTAACGTGGTCAGCTACGGCTTGACCGCGGATGAAGTGATCGACTACGACGAGATGGAGCGGTTGGCGCATGAGCACAAGCCGAAACTTATTTTGGCGGGCGCCTCAGCATACTCACTGCACATCGATTTCGCGCGCTTTGCCAAAGTGGCAAAGGATATTGGCGCGGTCTTCATGGTCGATATGGCGCACTACTCGGGTTTGATTGCCGCCGGCGTCTATCCATCGCCGTTGCCGTACGCGGATGTGGTGACGTCCACGACCCACAAGAGTCTGCGCGGTCCGCGCGGTGGCATCATTTTGATGAAGCCTGAATTGGAAAAAGCGATCAACTCAGCGATTTTTCCGGGCTTGCAAGGCGGGCCGTTGATGCACGTGATCGCTGCAAAGGCGGTCGCGTTCAAAGAGGCGCTCGATCCATCGTTCAAGACGTATCAGGAGCAAGTGCTGAAAAACGCCGATGTGATGGCGAAGACGCTCATCAAGCGCGGCCTTCGCATTGTCTCTGGCCGCACTGAGTCGCATGTCATGCTGGTCGATCTGCGCGCCAAGAACATCACCGGCAAGGAAGCCGAAGCGGTACTTGGCGACGCGCACATCACGGTGAATAAAAATGCGATCCCCAATGACCCGGAAAAGCCATTTGTGACTTCTGGTATCCGCCTTGGCTCGCCGGCCATGACCACGCGTGGCTTCAAAGAGGCCGAAGCCGAACTGACCGCCAACCTGATTGCCGATTTGCTCGACAATCCGCGCGATCCGGCCAATATCGCCGTCGTACGCGAGAAGGTATCCGCGTTAACCAAACGTTTTCCGGTGTATGCGTGAGGCGGGTGAGGAGCGAGGCGTGAGGCGAGGCGTGAAGCGTGAGGCGAACGCGCTTGCCTGCTGCCGCTTTCTTCTCACCCCGCTCCTCATCCCTCACGCCTCGCGCCTCACAGATATATGAAGTGTCCCTTCTGCAGCGCGCAGGAGACTCAGGTCATCGACTCGCGCGTTGGCGAGGAGGGCGATCAGGTCCGCCGCCGCCGCCGCTGCACGGTTTGTCATAAACGTTTCACCACCTACGAGAACGCTGAGTTACGCATGCCGACCGTGGTGAAGTCTAACGGTCAGCGGGAAGACTACTCGCGCAAGAAAATCGAGCTGAGTCTTCACCGTGCGCTGCATAAGCGGCCCGTACCCGAAGAACAGGTGGCTGCAGCGATCGAGCGCATTGAACAGGCGTTGTTGAACGAAGCGCGCCGCGAGCTGCCTTCACGCAAGGTCGGTGAGATGGTGATGGCGGAACTCAAACAACTCGATCAGGTCGGTTACGTGCGCTTTGCCTCGGTGTATCGTAGTTTCTCGGACGTCGAGGAATTCAAGCAGGCGATACGGGAAGTGACGAAGTGATTTTTTTCGTGAGGGGTAAGGCGAGTCAAGTCTTGCGCGATTTCCCTAACGCCTCACGCCCCACCCCTCCCGCCTCCCGCCTCATCACCAAAAATGTTTAACGCCACTGACTACGCAATGATGGCGCGCGCCATCGCGGTCGCCGAGCGCGGCCGCGCGATCGCAACGCCGAACCCATTCGTCGGTTGCGTGATCGTTAAAAACGGTCGCGTGATCGCGGAAGGATTTACGCGAGCTGGGGGTCGCCCTCACGCCGAGGCCGATGCGTTGGCCAATTGTGTCGAGTCGCCCGAGGGTGCCACCGTCTACTGCACGCTCGAGCCGTGTGCGCTGCACGCTCGTTCGCGCGGGCCGGCGTGTTCGGATTTGCTCGTTGCGGCCAAGGTGCGTCGCGTGGTGTCGGCGCTGCATGACCCGTTCGAAGGCGTAGATGGTCGAGGACACGCGAATCTGGCCGCGGCCGGCATTGCACTCGATATCGGCCTGATGGAAGCCGAGGTCCGGCAGCAGCTCAAGGCATTTTTTCGACGTATCACCGGCGGCCGACCGTATGTCACGCTAAAGGTGGCAGCGAGCCTCGACGGCAAGACCGCGCTGGCAAACGGTGAATCGAAGTGGATTACCTCCGCCGAGGCTAGGCGCGATGTACACGCGATGCGGCGCGATAGCTGTGCCGTATTGACGGGTATCGGTACTGTGCTTGCAGACGACCCCGAACTGACCGTGCGAGAGTTAGCATGCGAACGCCAACCGTTGCGGGTGCTGCTCGACAGCCGGTTAGATGTTGCCGACGACGCAAAAATTTTGCAGGGGGGTAATACACTGATTGTGACGGCGACAGGTGACGAACTGCGTGCGAGCAGCCTCCGCCAGCGCGGCATTGACGTTGCGCGGGTACCCACCGAAGCGGTCAAGGGGAAAGTGGACTTGTCCGCCATGTTGCAGCTCTTGGGCGCGCGTAAGTTGAATGCGCTCATGGTCGAAACGGGCGCAAAACTCAACGGCTCGTTGCTGGCGGCAGGTGTGGTCGATGAAATTGTGGCCTACATCGCACCGTCCGTCTTGGGCGACGACGCGCGAGGATTGTTTGCCATTGAGCCGCTGGCAGCTCTGCGGGATAAAATATCGCTCTCCTTCAGTGACGTCCGGCAAATCGGACCGGATCTGAAAATCACCGCACGCGTCATCGAGTAGACATGTTTACAGGCATCATTGAGACTACCGGCATCATCGAAACGGCGGATGCCACGTCGGCAAATCTGCGGCTGATCATTGCCGCGCCGAAGCTCGGGCTGCATCAGGTCACGATCGGCGATTCAATCGCGGTCAACGGATGCTGTCTGACCGTGGTGGCAAAGACGACGGAAACCTTTTCAGTCGATGTGTCGAATGCATCGATCGGGATGACGTGCGGTTTTTCCCAGGGTGCCACGGTGAACTTGGAAAAATCGCTGCGATTTGGTGATCGATTGGGCGGACATCTGGTCGCCGGACACGTTGACGGCATCGGTACGGTGACGGCGATGGAGGATCTTGGGGCGTCGTGGCGGCTGTTGATTGAAGCGCCGCAAGCGCTTGCCAAGTTCGTCGCCCGAAAAGGCTCGATTACGGTGAATGGTGTATCGCTGACGGTGAACGCGGTTACCGATTTGCCGAACGGCAATTGCAGCTTTGAGATCAACATCATTCCACATACCTATCAAGTCACCAGCATCCGTGGCTTGCACGGCGGTAGCAAAGTCAACCTTGAGATTGATTTGCTCGCTCGCTATGTTGAGCGGATGACGCAAGGCGTGAAGACGTAGTCGGGCGACTGGGCTGGCCAGTACAGCCCGCACAGCCCGGCGCAATTTTTTAGCAATGATGGAGCAGACATGTCGATTTCCTCGACACAAGAATTGATTGAAGAGATCCGCCAAGGCAAGATGGTGGTGCTGGTTGACGCCGAAGATCGGGAAAACGAAGGCGACCTCGTGATGGCGGCCGACTTTGTGACCGCCGAGGCGATCAATTTCATGGCGACACACGCACGTGGACTCATTTGCATGCCGATCTCCGAGGCACACGCCGCGCGACTGCATTTGCCGCCGATGGTCGCGGACAACCGCACCTCGCACGGCACGGCGTTCACAGTGTCTATCGAAGCAGCGACCGGCGTGACAACCGGTATCTCGGCCGCCGACCGCGCGCGCACGGTGCGCGTTGCCGCCGCAAAGAACGCCAAGGCCGAAGATATCGTCCAGCCCGGCCATATTTTTCCGCTTACCGCCAAGAATGGCGGCGTGCTGATGCGCGCCGGGCATACCGAAGCCGCGTGCGATTTGTCGGTACTTGCCGGACTCTCGGCATGCGGCGTGATCTGCGAGATTCTCAATCAGGACGGCAGTATGGCGAGGCTTCCTGATCTCATCCCGTTCGCGAAAACGCACGGTCTCAAAATCGGCACGATTGCCGATTTGATTCGGTACCGATCGGTGAATGAGACGCTGGTGGAAATGGTCACGGTCCGCGACGTATCGACGCCGTACGGTGCGTTCAAGCTGCACGTGTTTAAAGACAAGACAGCCAATGATGTACACATGGCGTTAACGCGTGGCGACATCCGTCCGGATGTGCCGGTTCTCACGCGCGTACACGAGCCGTTTGTCGGCGCGGATTTTTTTGAGTTTGAAAGCGGGCGACATGCCTATTCGGTTGGTGAAGCCATGCGTATCGTCGCCACTGAAGGAACGGGTGTGATTGTGCTGCTACGCCGTGAAGAGAGTGCACAATCGATTCTTGACCGTTTCACTCTCACGGCTGCGGATGCCAAGGCGAAGCGCACCAATAAATGGGACCCGCGTATGCACGGCATCGGCGCGCAGATTCTGCGCGCGTTGAATGTGCGAAAAATGCGGGTGTTGTCTTGGCCCAAGAAGATTCCGAGCATGGCGGGCTTTGATCTTGAAGTCGTGGAGTACCTGCCACCGACCTCAGAGCGCAAATTGAAAGTGGTATGAAGAATCTGATCGCAACAACCAATCTCCTCGACGGCCGTGGCTTGAAAATTGGCCTAGTGCAGAGCCGTTTCAACGTGCCCGTCGTCAACAAGATGGTGGACGCCTGCCTGCAGGAATTGACGCGTTTGGGGGTGACCGATGATGACATCGCTCGCGCGAGTGTTCCCGGTGCCCTGGAAATTCCGCTCGCCTTGCAAGCCATGGCATTGAGCGGTGACTACGATGCCTTGATTGCCATCGGCGCGGTGATTCGTGGTGAGACCTATCACTTTGAAGTCGTGTCGAATGAATCGTGCCGCGGCGTTAGTGAAGTGGCGTTGCAAACCGGCGTACCCATCGCCAACGGTATCCTGACGACCAATACCGATGAACAGGCATTGGCTCGCGTCGATGAAAAGGGGGCCGACTGCGCTCGTGTTGCCGTTGAAATGGCGAGACTTGTGAATCGGATCACGCACCATGGCAGGTCAGGGTCCAACAAGGAAAGCGCATGAAATCCCCAAGACGTCGCGCACGCGAATTCGCGCTGCAGGCCCTTTATCAGTGGCAGCTGGCGCAGCAGTCGGTGAGCGAGATCGAGCAGCAATACAAAATAGCGGAAGGCTTCGACAAAGCAGACGGCGCGCTGTTCAAAGCGATTGTCGTGGGCGCGGTCGGTAACGCCGAGACGCTCGCTGCGACGCTGACGCCATATCTGGACCGGGGTTGGACTGAGGTCAGCCCAATCGAGCGGGCGATACTCCTGATCGGCGGATTCGAATTGATTCATATGCCAGAGACACCATATCGTGTCATCCTCAACGAGGCCATCGAACTCGCCAAGTCGTTCGGTGGGACCGATGGACACAAGTACGTGAACGGCGTCCTTGATAAATTGGCGGCGATTGCCCGCGCGGAAGAAATCGCTGCGCCTCAGTCAGCCCGCAAGCCCGCCGCACGCCGGCAGTAGCGCGGACGGAGCCATAGGGTGCAGCAGCCGGAGACCAGTGACAACGTTGCTTCCGGTGGCATGACGCCCGAATTTGCGCTCATCGCCAAGCACTTCGACCGCCCGGCAATAAAGGCGCTGCTCGGTGTGGGTGACGATTGCGCGCTATGGCAACCGACCGCCGGACAGGCGCTCGCGATATCGACGGATACGCTGGTTTCGGGCGTGCATTTCTTCGCGCACGTGGACGCAGCCAAACTCGGTCACAAGGCGCTCGCCGTCAATCTGTCTGATCTTGCCGCCATGGGCGCAACACCGCGTTGCTTTACGCTGGCACTCACTTTGCCACCAACGTTGCCGTGCGTTGACGATGCGTGGCTAGCCGGATTTGCCTCCGGTTTGTTCACATTGGCGGCGCAGCACGACATTGAACTCGTTGGCGGTGACACCACACGCGGCCCGCTTGCGATCAGCATCACCGTGATTGGTGAGATCGATCCTAACACCGCGCTGCGCCGAAACGGCGCGCGCGCCGACGATGACCTCTGGGTCTCGGGTAGCCTTGGTGGTGCATCGCTGGCGTTGGCTCGGCTCGGACGAAATGGCGGCAATCCCGGTGTCTCGGCGGCCTTGATCGAGAAGCTTGAGATGCCGCAGCCACGTATTGCGCTTGGGATGGCGCTGCGCGGCATCGCGCATTCAGCGATTGATATTTCCGACGGCCTCGTGGCGGATCTCGGCCACATCGCGTCTCGATCCGGCCTTAAGGCGACCGTGTTCTGGAAGGACATACCACGCCATCCGGCGCTCGACGAAGAAGCGGGCAGCGTGCAACAGGCTTGTGTGTTGGCTGGTGGCGACGACTACGAGCTGTGTTTTTCGGCGCCGATATCGAGCCGTGCAGCGGTGCTCGGTATTGCCGAGAGTCTGGGTTTGACGCTGTCTCGGGCCGGCTCTTTTTCGCCGGGTGTGGGGGGCGTCGAGGTGATCGACGAGAGCGGAGATCGGCTACTTTTGCAAACTCTCGGCTTTGACCATTTTTCAGCCCAGCCCGTGGTGCCCAATGAAGCCTGATGGCAAATTTCTGCTGTCTCACCCGGCCCATTTCATCGCGCTCGGCTTTGGTTCGGGACTCTCGCCGAAGGCACCCGGCACCGCTGGTACATTAGCTGCGCTGCCAATCTATCTGATCACCTATTGGCTCGGCGGCAATGCGCTGGTTGGCGCTTGTGCTGCGGTGCTGTTTGGTGTTGGTGTGTGGGCCAGTGGTATCACCGGCAAGGCACTCGGCGTATCCGACCACGGCGGGATTGTGATTGACGAGATTGCGGCCTTTCTGCTGGTGCTCGCGTTCGTGCCCGCCGGGGAAAGCAAGCTTTGGTGGATGGTCTCAGCGTTTGTCGCCTTTCGCTTGTTCGACATCGTCAAGCCGTGGCCGATCAGTGTCGCGGACCGCACCATCAAGGGCGGGTTTGGGGTTATGTTTGACGATCTGCTCGCGGCATTGTTCAGCATTGCGTTGCTGCTCAGTGTTCACACCATCATGCTAGGGAGGGTCTGATCAAGTTCATT
>JAYVUH010000505.1:0-2518 GCA_043788115.1 Burkholderiales bacterium | reverse complement strand
CGTGCGGTAGCCCGGCAACGCACCTTCGTCGCATGCCTAGCAGCTGCCCCGATCTCTCCACAATCTGAACCAAAGCAACTTAATCAGACCCTCCCTAGCAGTTTGTTGAAATTCGCAATGCCGAAACCGAGTGAACGCATTGCGTGCCATTTCCTTCTTCTTCAAAGGGGGAAGCAGGGCGCCGAGATTGCCTGCCGGACGCAAATAGCGAAGTTCAACAAACGCTAGAGGCGAGCTGGGCGAAATTTCAAAGTCCAGCATAGGGGCGCGTTTTCAGGCGAAAAACTTCGAAGATGTCCGCCAATGCTGGAGTTTCGTTAGGTCACATCGCGCGCCGGAATTTCGCGGGAGTCGGCCGTCACCGGCGCGTGCTATCGTAATGTCTTTCCCTAACCGAAATCGACTGGTTCGATTGAATCAGTCGTCCTCCGCAACAAGGAGTTCCCCATGGCTGGCCTCTTACCCAACGTTGATCCCGATGGACTGCTTGAATTCTCGGTGGTCTATACGGATCGCTCGCTTAACCATATGTCGAAACGCTTTCAGGGCGTGATGAAAGAAATTTCGCGCGTTCTGAAGTCGGTCTATCACGCGCACTCGACGGTATTGGTGCCGGGCAGTGGCACGTTTGGCATGGAAGCCGTGGCACGACAGTTCGCCACCGGCAAGAAAGCGATGGTGATTCGCAACGGCTGGTTCAGCTATCGCTGGACACAGATTTTCGACATGGGTCAGATTCCGTCCTCCAGCACGGTGATGAAAGCGCGCCGAGTCACCACCACCAAGTACGCCGCATGGATCCCCGCGCCGATTGCCGAGGTGGTCGCCGCGGTCGCTGCCGAAAAACCAGCCGTGGTGTTTGCCCCGCACGTTGAAACGTCCGCCGGCATGATGTTGCCCGACGACTACTTGCGCGCGGTTGCCGACGCGGTGCATGCGGTTGGCGGCTTGCTGGTGCTTGACTGTATTGCCTCAGGCGCTATGTGGGTCGATATGCAAGCCACCGGCGTCGATGTGCTGGTGAGTGCGCCGCAAAAGGGCTGGAGTTCTTCGCCGTGCTGCGCGATGGTGATGCTCTCCGAGCGCGCCCGCGGTGCCATCGATGCGACCACCAGTACCAGCTTCGCGTGTGACCTCAAAAAGTGGTTGCAGGTGATGGAGACCTACGAAAAGGGTGCGCACGTTTATCACGCCACCATGCCGACCGATGCCCTGACGCGCTTGTGTGAAGTGATGCAGGAAACCGAGCGCTATGGCTTCGCCAAAGTGCGGGCCGAGCAAATAGAGCTGGGCGCGAAGGTACGCGCGCTGTTCGAAAGCCGCGGGTTGGTCAGCGTGGCGGCCGATGGCTTCAAAGCGCCGGGCGTGGTGGTGAGCTATACCGATGATCCGGAAATACAATCGAGCCGCAAATTTCTGGCCGAGGGGCTGCAGACCGCCGCTGGCGTGCCACTGCAGTGCGACGAGCCAGCCGATTTTTCGACCTTCCGGATTGGTTTGTTCGGTCTCGAAAAGTGGCACAACGTTGATCGCAGCGTGGCACAGCTCGCCGCAGCGCTTGACCGCGTGGGCATCGTTGCCGAAGTGCCGGAACGAACGGCAGCCGCTGCCAACGCCTGACCAAACGCGGGTTCGGCGCGATTGCCGACGTCCCCCTGTTAATTGTTGAACACTGCCTAGGCAAACCCGCCGGGGGTTCTTGTGCCACCAAAGTTGAGCCATGTCTGAATCTATTACTACCGATACCGTGGATCCCCAACCCATTCAAGAGCCGCGCCTGTGGCACGACGATGGCTGGATGGCGCGCGTGATCAAGAACGAAGACGACGACGGCTGGGCGGTCGAGATGATCAAGGACGGTGAACCCGAGCCGGCGCTGGTCGGCCCGTGGACCATGGGGCGCGACAAGAAGAATCCGAAGCCACTCGACGCGAATGCGTTTCATACATTAGTGAAGACGGCTTACGAAGTCCGCCGACGGCACGAGCAGCACCTGCACGCGGTGCTGCACCAGAAAGTGGTGGTGCGCAGTGGCGAAGGCGAATACGTGGTGACGCTCGATATCGTCCCGGACGAGGATCAGCCGTACGCAACGCTGACGGCACGAACCGCGCGTGACCGCGACGGTGCGGCGCTGGCCGAGGTGCGTGTTGCCGCCTCGTTCAAACTCACGGATGCGAGTGCCACTACTTGGATTGAAAACGGCTACCGGCGGCCGGACTAAATTCAGTGCTCTGGATTGAGGCCGTTGTCAGTTCAGTCCGACTAACCGCCTTCGGCGGCAATCTTGCGAATCGCCTGTTCAAATAACGCAGGCGGTTGTCCACCCTGAATCAAGTGCCGATCATTGATGATCACCGACGGTACCGCGTTGATGCCGTTCTGTTGCCAGAATTGTTCAGCTTGGCGTACTTCATTCGTGTAGGCGCCCGACTCAAGCACGAGGCGTGCGGCGTCAGCGTCCATGCCGACTTCGACGACCAGCTCCAGTAACACATCGGTCGCGCGCGGATTACGT
>JAYVUH010000504.1:0-3716 GCA_043788115.1 Burkholderiales bacterium | reverse complement strand
GTTATTGAACACCGCTGAAACGCGACCGACATAGGCCGGACTTGGATCCCCCGCCACCAGCTTCTGAATAAGCTGTTTGGAAATAAACGGGGCAACGTTCGGATGCGAAAACAGGTGGTTGATCACCAAATCAAGCTCTGCCGATGCGTTCATGTTCGCTGGAACCACAAAGCCGTTGAACAAGGTTTTGCTGCCAACGTCGTGGTTTGACTGCACCGGCATCATTGGATATTCGTAGTAGCCGGGATTGTTACGCGTCGGTGCAACGCCACCAAAACTCGGATAGGTCCAGCCCGTGAATACACGCGCCAAGTTCTCTACTGTGGTTTGCGAATACGATGGGATCAGACTGCCGGTCGCATCTTTTTTCGTTGTTCCGTCGGGATTCAGATCGTAGAGACCGATCGAGAACAGCTGCATGATTTCGCGTGCGTAATTTTCATTGGCCGAAATATTCCGTGCTGCGTCAGGCTTGTTGGAGTTGGCCATATTGAGGTAGTCGCCCATCACTGGCGATAGCGTCACCGCCGTCAGCAAATCCTTGTAATTGCCAAACGCATTGTCGAGAAACATCTGCTGATACTTAGCCATGCCGTACGGCATGAGGGTGCTGTCCACACCGGACGTGACGAGAATCTGCGACAGGGCAAATGCGACGCGTTGGCGCAATTGATCGGCGTTCTTCAAGGCGTTTTGCGTGAACTTGAGCTGCGTCTGAAAATGCGTGTAGTTGTCACGCGCACAGATTTGCGCCGGCGAATTGGCCACACCGTCGTTTGTGCAAGTGGTCGGCGCTTGGGTCGGATAAAACTCAAGCGCAGGCATCTTTGACACGACCGGCATATTGAGTTGGCCGTCCACCCAGGCAGTAATACCCATTTGCTTGACTTCGTTCATCGCCGCTTCATTCGGCCCGAAACTCGCCTGCTTCAACAACCGGTAAGCGTCCGCGTCGGCCGCTTTGGAAACACCGGGGACGCACATCGTTGCACCTTGCGCTTGCCAACCTCGGTCAAACATGTCCTGATAGACAGACAGTTCTGTCGCGAGCCGTGAGCCAACGGTAGAGTTGGACTGGAAAACGGGTTGTGTACCGGAGGCGCAGTTGCCCTGCGAATCGGGGGCCAGAACGTACGTGATACTGGTTTGCACCGGGCAGTTCGAAGCGCTTCCTGAAAGCGGTGTCAGTTTGCTGGTCTTGCTCAAACTACAGACTTGCGGGGAAGCAGGATTCGCAAAATTGAGTGACGTCAGCTTGGCCACCGGCATGGCACCAGCGGGCGCATCGGCCTGGGTGCGCCAAACCTTGTAGCTTTGACCCGTGCGCGCCCAGCCTGAGGCGGCGCCGCTCTGGTCGATCGAATTGATTTCGTTTGTCACGTCGGTCCGGTAATACTGGCCGCTGCGAGTGTTGTAGTACTCGATCGAGTCTACCGTCGACGTGGTTTGCGCTGACGCGACACCGGTGACCACGGCGAGGCATACGAAGAGCGCGAATACATTCAACGAACAAAACGGCGATGCCGGTTGCGCTACGACGTTGTCATGACGCGCTGCGAACGAAGTTGGTAATGCCATGGAACACCCCTGTTTTAGCTTCACTTTGAGCCAATTCTACGGCCCATAATCTATCCGAATGATACTAGCCGATAAACGGGCTAGGCAAGCGGTTTGCCGACAGGGAGTTGTAATGGAACGTTACACGCCGCCATCGAGCGACGGCGGCGTCTGGGTCGTGTATTTATGCGCCGAGGAATGCGCCTACCGCCAGGCTATACGTCGTCGAAAACTCTTGCGCACTGACCTTTTTGCCGTCTTCGTGTTTCAGTTTGGTGATTTCAATCTGCCCGCCTTGCGCGTTAATGAACATCGAGTCAGCAATTGAGACGATTTCACCCGGCTTTCCCTTGACGGCACCAAACGTCCGCGCGATATGTTTTTTTGAACCGAACAACTGTATTTTCTTACCCGCCAGCGTCGTCCATGCACCCGGCGCGGGGTCGCAGCCGCGGATCAGGTTGTGAATGACATCGACGTGGTTGTGCCAGTTAATCTTTGACTCATTTGCACGAAACCAACCCTCGTAGCTCGCCTTCGATTCATCCTGAATGACCTCAGTGTGTTTGCCGGCCAAGACCAAATCCGCCGCCTCGAGCATCGCGGCGACGCCCATTGGGAACAGTCGATCAAAGTAGACCGTGCCGAGGGTATCGTTCTCGCTGATGGGGGTATGCTTTTGCAGAATGACCGCACCTTCGTCGAGTCCGTCAGTCGGCCGAAAAATCGTCACGCCGGTTTCTGTTTCGCCACGTGAAATGGGCCAATTGATCGATGAGGGTCCGCGATACTTCGGCAATAACGATGGGTGGTACTGAATGGTGCCGTGTTTCGGGATATTCACAAACTCTTGCGGCGCGAACTGCAATACAAACGCCATCACACCGATGTCGGCGTTGAGTTCGCGCATGGCGGTGCTGGCTTCCGGCGTCTTCAACGACGGAAACTGGAACGTCCGCAGACCATGAGTTTCGGCCGCAACGCGCATCGGGTCGGGCTTGGCCCCCTCTTTTTCCGGCGCACAAAACACGCCGACGATTTCATCCCCGCGCGCATGAAATGCTTCGATGACTGATTTACCAAAGTCCTGCTGACCGATGATGGCGATTTTCATATTGGATTCCGTGAGGAGTGAAGGGTGAGGATGCAGCGGGAGGGGTGAAAGGTGAGGGGTGAGGGGTGAGGGGATTGGCGTAAGGAGGTCAGCCCCAGAGAAATACTTTTGAAACCGGCGCGTCAATAGTTCGGGAAGGCGGCCGAAGTGGAAACCGCCGAAAATTAGCCCTCCTCACCCCTAACGCCTCACCCCTCACCGATTTCGTCCACCCCTCACAGATTTCCGTCGGTCCTCACCCTTTCTTAGGTGGCGCGGAAAAGGCACCTGCGGTCTTCATGCTGGCAACCTTTTCTTCGCTGTAACCGAGCACATTTTTCAACACGTCTTCGTTATGTTCACCGAGGAACGGCGCACGCTCGATCTTGGCGGGAGATGCGGATAGCTTGATCGGCATACCAACGTTCCACCATTTGCCACGCTTTTCATCTTCGAGCTCAACGTACATCTCACGACCGCGAATGTGCTCGTCGGTAGCCAGATCGGACGTCGACATGATCGGCCCGCATGGTACGTCGATCGGATTCAAAATCGCCATGAACTCGCGCTTAGTGTGGTTCTCGGCAAACTTGGTGATGAGTCCCCACATATCGTTCTGATTCTTGCGCCGGTCACCGATCGTGGCAAAGCGCGCGTCAGTCGCCAGATCCGTCAAACCGAGATCGGGTCCGATGCGATTTGCCAGTCCCGCCCACACCGCTTCCTGGACCACCACATAGATCCAGTCGTTCGGACCATGCGGCTTGCAGTGAATGGCGTTACCAAGTTGGCCGCCGCCCGAGTCGTTGCCGGCACGCGGCACGTCGCCCATGCCTTGCGCGGTGGGAACGGAGTACTCGCTGAGACTGCTGCGTGTGAGACGTTGATGATCGCGAAACTTCACACGACACAAGTTCATCACGCCATCCATCATGGCCACCTCGACGTACTGGCCCTGACCGGTGCGGTTCGCTTGGTTCAGCGCCGCCAATAAACCGATCGCCAGATGCAAGCCGGTGCCGGTGTCGCCGATTTGCGCGCCTGTCACGAACGGCGCGCCATCCGG